>CAZDOM010000060.1:0-18128 GCA_964507015.1 uncultured Rikenellaceae bacterium
ATATTCAGCTATAGGTAAAGAACTTGATTCACTTGCTGATGTTGTAAGTTTCGGCATTGCTCCTGCAATAATTATTTATCAGCTTCTCTGCAAAGCCTCCGGTGTTAATATTTCCGATGCTGATAACATCACCTCTTTTCTGATCCTTATTTCGCCTGTATTGATGCCGGTATTTGCCGGCCTGCGCCTGGCAATCTTCAATACCGACGAAACACAGGCAACTACATTTAAAGGGCTGCCCACTCCAGCCAATGCACTTGCTGTTATCTCAGTAATTATAGCAGCAAGTTATGCTGATACATCTATAAGTAATTATATTACACGATCTTCTGCATGGATTATTATAATTACCTTATTACTTTCAGCTCTTATGGTAACCAGGATACCCATGATCTCGCTGAAATTTAAAAATCTGAAATTAAAAGGTAATGAAGGAAGATATCTGTTAATTGTGCTGGTTATTATTGCATTTGCAATTATGGGAATAGGAGCAGCTCCACTAATAATACCTATTTATATACTTGCCTCCCTAATATCTTTGGTATTCAGTAGAAGATAGACCCCCTTTCTATTTGCCCTTTTGCCAACTGCCAACTGCCTACAGTCTTCTGCCTTCTGCCTAATAAACATGCCCATCTTCACCTTCCATCTCTTCCCCGGTAATTCTCTTTTTATTTATTGCTCTCCATGCATACCAGATATATGCAACAACGAAAGGAATAATGAAAGAGACATACATCATGGTTTTTAGTGTGAATTCGCTTGATGATGCATTATGTATTGTCAGAGAACTTGGCGGATGGTATGACGACGGATAGAATGAAGTACCGTTGAAACCTGTCACGAGGAATAGTGCAAATACTGCAAGTATCGTTCCTGCACCGCTGAACCATATTCCCTTCCTGCTGTTTTTGAATATTGTAACAGCAATGCCATAAAGAACACCAACCACACCTGCCAGGAAAATAATTAGAACTAAAGGCATTTGAAGGAAGTTATGCAGGTACTTATATTTTTCCAGTATCACTTTTCCAGTCTCGCTGTTAACTGCATAGCCAGCAGCCAGCAGCAATGTTACCAGGAAGAAAAAGAAGAATACAAGAAATGAAACTGAATTAATTAACAGTTTCCTGACTGATTTTTCAAGAAGTTCACCATCATCCACTGTATTGATAATATAGAGCAATCCGTTTACGCGGGCAAGGAACAGAACTGCCAATCCGAGAGCCAGGTTTCTTCCGTTAATCAGTGCTTCAAGTCCGTGCCAGGGGGTGGCCCACTTAACACTGAACAACAGATTGAGGCTGTATTGCGATCCTGTAAAAAATGTAGCTACCACGGTACCGATAAGAAAAGGACCCAGGGCACCATTCAGAAACAGGAACAGGTCAAATGTTTTTTTGCCGAGTATATTGGCCGGTTTTGACCTGTATTCATAAGCAATTGCCTGAATAATAAAGCTGAACAAAATTGCTATCCATACCCAGTAAGCTCCTCCGAAACTTGTTGCATAAAAAAGAGGGAACGAAGCAAAGAAGGCACCTCCAAAGGTAACCAGGGTGGTAAAAGTAAATTCCCATTTCCGCCCCAGTGTATTTATTATCATTGACCTTCGAAGATCAGTATCGGGAAGGGAATAAATCATCGATTGTCCTCCCTGGACAAACATCAGAAAGACAAGCAGGCTAGCCAGCAGGGATACAATTATCCACCAGTAATACTGAAGAAAAAGATATGATATTAACAGTGTTGTCATAATTTCCTCCGGCTAGTGTTTTGGACCTGTCTTTATCTGTTTTACCATTATTGACACCTCGGCAACAAGTAAAGCTGTAAACAATACAGCAAAAAGAATAAATGTTGTCATTACTGAACCGGCACTTATCCGGGATACTGCTACCGATACCGGCATCAGGTCCTGTATTATCCATGGCTGACGGCCCATTTCAGCAAGGATCCATCCTGATTCACTTGCTATATAGGCCAGTGGAATAGAAATAAATGCAACCCGGAGGAACCACCTGTTCTTCTCTATTTTGTCTCTAAGAACCAGATAAAGAGCAATTAAGCAAACAAGAATAAACAAGAATCCCAGAATTACCATCAGATGAAAAGTATAGAATGAAACAGCAACATTCGGGATTGCATCTTCGGGCTTATCGAGAAAAGCATATCCGAAATACCTGAAGTATTCATTAAGAAAATCCTCTTTCTGGAAGACTTTTTTAATAGCTTCTGCCGTCTCTGTTTCATTCTGAATCTTTGCTGCTTTATAATTATTCAGAAAATCCCGGGCAATTTTACCTCTTTTCATTTTTTCAGTCACCGGTAGCACTGTACTGTCGGCATTCCCATAAACAAGGTCATTTATACCTGGAACAAAAGCATCCCTGCTTCCGTCAGTCATTACTGAAAGAAAACCCGGTATTTCAATCCTGAACAGAAACTCTTTGAATTTTTTCGTATCTTCTTCCTCTTCAGAATCCTTCAGGATACCTAAACCAACCAGTCCTGCATCCTGTTTTCCATCATAGAGAGCTTCAAAGGCAGCAAACTTCATGGGTTGTGTTTTTGCCAGCGTTCTGGCTGATGAATCTCCCGTAAATGCAACCAGTAAAGAGGATAACAGTCCAAATATGGCTGCAATAAGAATGCTTCTTTTTGCGAGCCACTCTTCCCTCTTTTTTAACAGGAACCATGAACTTATACCCAGTACAAACAGCGAAGCAAGGAGGAATCCTGAAGAAATTGTATGTAGAAATTTATCTACAGCCACCGGATTAAAGAGAACTTCCCGGAAGTTAACCATTTCATTACGGGCTGTATCGGGATTAAATACCATTCCAACAGGATTCTGCATCCAGGCATTGGCAATCAGGATCCATAAAGCTGAAAGATTGGCCCCTATAGCAACAAGCCATGTTGAAGCAAGGTGAAACTTCTTATCTACTTTGTTCCACCCGAAAAACATTACGGCAATGAAGGTAGATTCCAGGAAAAAGGCCAGTATCCCTTCAATAGCCAGCGGTGCTCCGAATATATCACCAACGAACCATGAATAATTTGACCAGTTTGTTCCAAATTCAAATTCAAGAATAATCCCTGTAGCTACACCGATAGCAAAATTGATCCCAAAGAGAGTCATCCAGAACCTTGTCAGTCTTTTCCATTCCTCGTTACCTGTCCGTACATAAATGGTTTCCATCATTGCAATAATGAATGACAGTCCAAGTGTCAGCGGAACAAAGATCCAGTGATAAATAGCAGTAAGGGCAAACTGGGCTCTTGACCAGTCTATCAGAGCCGGAGTTACATTCTCAATCATTTACAACAGTTCATTTGGTCAATTGATCCAGAACATATTCGCTTCTCTGTTCATCAGAACCATATTCTTTTTTAAGGAAATCTCTGAAAAAGAATATTTTCAGGATCAAAAAAATCACAAAAAGCTTAATTAATATAATAATCCAGACCCGGTTGCCCCAAGTTGACATATTTCTGAATCCGTCATAATAAAAACGGAACAAACGGCCAGGGTATGAGATCAGATTTCGCATAAGGTCTGACAATTATTTACCTTCCCCTTTTTTCTCAGATTTACTCTTTCTCGCTCTTATGCTGCGCTTACTTTCAGTCTTAACATTATCATCATGTTCCTTTGTATTCTTTTCAAACAGATGGCTTCGTTTATTAATATTTTCAGGATCAAGACTTGATGTGATCTTTTGTATAGCCTTGAAGTTATAAAAGAACTCCCTGGCAAAAACCCTCAAAACAGTATATGTAGGTATACCAAGGATCATACCCGGGATACCTGCAGCAAATCCGGCTGCGAGAACCACTATGAAAATCTCCAGGGGATGCGCCCTGACACTATTGGAAAAGATAACAGGCTGAAAAAGAATATTATCCGTTATCTGTGTTATGACTATTACCAGTGACATATAAAATACAAGAGGACTTACAACCGTAGCAAAATCCTGTGTTATGTGCGATGCAACTCCCATCGTAACTGCAATAAAAAATCCGAGCCATGGACCCACATAAGGAATAACATTCAGTATCCCTACAATCAATCCCATTACAAGTGCCTGTCGAAAATCAATACCTACAATGGTCATTCCCAGATCTACCATTATCATAATACATGTGCTTTGTATCAATATACCTATAAAATACCTTGTTAAAAGATTCTTTATTGAATAGAGAGCCCTTGAAAAAGTCTCTGTGTATTTATCGGGAACCCACATAAGGATGGCTTCAAAAAAGAGGTGTTGATCCTTGAGAAAAAAGAATGTTATAAAGGATATTGAAAATATTGCTATCAGCAGGTTACCTACTGTGCTGATAACAGATCCGAGAAAATCCTGTATCATATTGATACTCAGAATCTCAGACACCTTACCAGTAAAATAATCCTTAATCGACAGCTCTGTAGAAATATTACTGCCCAATGATCTTAAAAGATTCTGGATTTTGTTTATCGGCTTATCTACCAGCTGAACAATTTTTTCACTGTCGATAGTTGAGAAATAATTAACCTGATTAGTAATCAGAGGAACGAATATTATGAAAAACAAGATGATGACTCCCCAGATAATAAGCAGTGTCAGCAGTGCACCTACCCACCGTGGTAATGTCCATTTCCTTATCCTGATCCCGCAAAGGAGATCAACCAAAGGACGGCCCATAATTGAGAGAACACCGGAAACAAGGATATAAACCACAATATTACGGAAATACCAGGCAGCTGCCAACAGTACAATAACTGCAAAAAATATCAGGACGTTGCGTAACAGGGTCTTCATATCAAAGACTTTCTTTTTACAAACCTATATTAAATTTTTTTAATTACATAACTGCCATGTTGTCTGATTGTTCGGAAATCCTATGCCAATATGTCATCATTTTTGATTTGGAACAAAACTTGACAATATTTAAAGTGTTAGAATAAAAACAATGTATAATTTAAAAATAAAGGAGGACAAAGCTATGTTACCGACAATTACAAGAAGGACTTTCAGTCCGTTTTTATCAAATCTTTTTGATGATGATTTCTTTCCGGTAGTATCAAACAGGACCAGTTCCATGCCCGCTGTAAACATAAGGGAAAGCGAAAAGAATTTTACCCTTGAACTGGCAATTCCAGGTATGGATAAAAAAGACCTGAAGATTAATATATCGGATGATGTTCTTACAATCTCTTCTGAAAAAAAGGATGAAGTTGAAGAGGAAAAGGATGGTTATAAGAGAAAAGAATTCAGCTATACATCTTTCTGCAGAAGTTTCTATATTCCTGAAAATGTTAACAGGGAGAAGATAGGTGCTTCATACAAAGATGGGATTCTTTCAGTTGAATTTCCGAAACATGAAGAGGAAAAGAACAAAATAACGAAACAGATAAAGATCTCATAATTCCGTGAGTTGAATCAAAAAGAGAGAGGCTGTAAATCAGCCTTTCTTTTTTTGTTCACACTCTTCTTCAAACTTTTCTGCAAACTTTCGTCCGAATTCTTTGAGCATTTCCCTTTTCTGACCTGCAGGCTTGAATTTAAAAGAAAGAGGTTCATCAAAAACCTTCAGTTTAAGACTTTTCAATACTTCAGTAATAACCTTTGGCGCTTCACCACTCCATCCGTAAGATCCGAATGCTGCGGCTAGTTTTCCCTTGTCACGTATCGGATTGATAAGTGCAAATAATTTATAAACTGGGAGCAAGGTATTTTGGTTTATTGTTGGTGATCCTATCAGAATTGCAGCTGATGAGGTTATCAGTGAATCAAGCTCACCAAGGTCAATATGCTCAATATCAACTACTTTAACATTGAAATTCCCGTTTTCAAGTATGCTTCCGGATATTATTTCCGCAGCCTCTTTTGAAAATCCGTAAGCGGATACATAAGCAATGAGAATACTTCTTTTAGTTTTATTCTCAACTATATCAATATACTCCCTGGCATATTTTTCAGTAAGTTCCATCACTTTATACCTGTTATCTCTTAAAATTGGACCGTGCCCGGTACAGATTACCTGTATATCCAGTGGTTTTATCTTGTCTATTGCCTTTAGCATAAACCGGCTGAAAGGTTTAAGGATAACATCGAAATAGTATTTAAGTGCAGTCAGGTAATCCCCGTTCAGATCATCCTTCATATCATAATCGCAGTAATGTGCCCCGAATGAATCACATGTAAACAGGACTCTGTCTTCTTCAAGCCAGGTATAAATTGTATCAGGCCAGTGAAGATTCGGAGCTGAAATGAATCTCAGGGTCTTATTGCCAAGGTCAAGTGTGTCACCATCCTTCACTACCATTGACTTAAAAGGAATATTTGCAATATCCTCGAGATACCTTATAGCATTTCCGCTTCCCACAACAGTAGCGGATGGAGCCATCTCAAGAAGCATTTTTATACTGCCCGAATGATCGGGTTCTGTATGATCAACTATGATATAGCTGATATCTGTCGGATCTGTAACCGATTTTAATTTTTTAAAATATGTTTCACTGAATTTTTCCTTTGCAACCTCCACAAGAGCCTTCTTCTCAGCATTTATAAAATATGAATTATATGTTGTTCCATATTCAGTGGTCATTACAATATCAAATGTTTTGATATCATAATCAAGAATACCTATCCACTTTACATCATCAGTAATATCTATTATTCTGTCGTCTTCTCTTATCATGTGTTGAATATTTTTTGTCAATCAGAACGAACCTGTATAAATTAGACAAAATAGTCTATTATTTGTTCATGAATCAGAAAACATGGTTGTTTTCTGATAGTTTGATTTTCAGATCCTGGCTATAATACTTTTATTGGCTTTCACCTGCTGAAGTATTGGAATCTCTATTTCTGTTCCCAGGGGCAGGAAAACATCTACCCTTGAACCGAACTTTATAAATCCAAGCTCATCACCCTGCTTTACTTCCTGGCTTTTCCTGGCATATGTAACTATTCTCCTGGCCAGGGCTCCTGCAATCTGCCGGACAAGTATTTCAGTACCGTCTGAAGTTTCAATAACAATAGTACTCCTTTCATTCAATTCAGATGATTTTGGGTGCCATGCCACCATATAGTTACCCGAATGATACTCCACATATTTTACATGTCCTGAAACAGGGTACCTGTTACTATGCATATTGAACGGTGACATGAATATTGAGACCTGAAGACGCATATCCTTGAAATATTCCTTTTCCTCTGCCTCCTCAATAACAACCACCTTACCATCAGCCGGTGAATATATCAGTCCGGGGTCAGGTTCAAGTTCTCTTACAGGTAACCTGAAGAAAAAGAGAATAAAAACATATAAGGCCAGCGAGAAAATGAGGGTCATCCATTTTACCAGTATCCTGTCGGCAAGGAATATGCAAACCAGTAAATTTAAGATCACCAAAATAGCAAACCCGAAAATTAAAATTTTATATCCCTCCTTGTGTATGCCCATCTGTAAAAATTTTCACAAAATTAATTAAGTCCTGAATATCATCCAAACAGTATTATAAAAAGAAATACGAATGGAAAAGATAAGATGGCAGAGTCAAACCTGTCTAGGAATCCCCCGTGACCCGGCATTATATTACCTGAATCCTTTACACCAAGGCTTCTTTTTAGCATTGATTCTACCAGGTCTCCATAAGTACCTGCTATTGAAATTATTATTGAAATAATAACCCATCCTGCAGTGTTTACTACTCCAAGCCAGTCCGAAAGCAGCCAGGCAACAGCAGCAGCTAAAACTAGTCCGCCGAAAAATCCCTCCCATGATTTTTTTGGTGAGATTCTTTCCATAAGGCGATGGCGGCCAAAAGAGATACCAATGATATAGGCTCCTGAATCATTTGTCCAGAGAAGAATAAAAAAACCTACAATTATACCAGGTGAAAATTCCGTTATTCCATGTGTTAACAAAGAATCCAGACCGCTGTGTGAAAATGCAGAAAAGGGGAACATAGACAGGGGAACAACAATATAAATCAGGGGCAGTAATGTATGTGCCAACGAATCGAATGGTTTATTTTCCTTCCTGTACAATTCAATGAACATAATCATAATTATGGCCGGGACAATTACCGGAAAGTATTTCCATGGTACAATGCCTGCAGCCACTAGAGTCGATGTTGTGTAAATCACAGCTCCTGTCACCATTCCGGGTATTACCTGGGTCTTCACTTCATGATGTTCCCTGATCATGAGATAATATTCATATTGAGCTCCTGCAACAATGATCAATCCCGTAAGAAAAAATGTAACGGGATGGAGCCAGAATCCTCCCAGTATGAATATTACAATCCACGCTCCTGTTAAAGTACGTCTTAAGAATTCGTTCAATTCGGAATAGTCTATTCTTTGGGTTTACTTTTCACAGAGGATGGTCCCTTTTTCTTATTTACTTTCTCTTTTACCTGTTTTTTCTCCTCTGCCTTATTTTTTACCTCTATGGCTTCCCTTACGAGTTCACCTTTTCTTTTGCCAAAGATCCGTTCAAGATCCTCGCTGAAAATTACCTCCTTTTCAAGCAGCAGCTCAGCAAGTTCTCTCAGGCCTTTCATATGTTTTTTCAGTACATCTTTGGCCCTCAGGTATGACTCTTCAATTATAGATTTTACTTCCTGGTCAATTACCTCAGCGGTTTTTTCACTGTAGGGTTTCGTAAACCCGAAATCAGCCTGACCTGAAGAATCATAAAAGCTCACATTCCCTACCTTATCGCTCATTCCAAAGAATGACACCATCGCATAGGCCTGTTTTGTGATTTTTTCCAGGTCACTGAGTGCTCCTGTAGATATCTTTCCGAAGATCAATTCTTCTGAAGCTCGTCCACCGAGAGCATATGCCATTTCATCAAGAAGCTGTTCACGGGTAGTTATCTGTCTCTCCTCAGGCAGATACCATGCCGCGCCAAGAGCTCTCCCCCTGGGAATTATTGTAACTTTCACAAGAGGACTTGCATGTTCAAGAAGCCAGCTTACCGTAGCATGACCTGCTTCATGGTAAGCAATGGTCTTTTTCTCCCCCTGTGAGATTATTTTATTCTTTCTTTCAAGTCCTCCGACAATCCTGTCAATAGCATCCAGAAAGTCCTGCTTTTCAACCACATTTTTATTCTTCCTTGCAGCTATCAGGGCCGATTCATTACATACGTTTGCAATATCGGCTCCTGAAAAACCCGGAGTCTGTTTTGCCAGGAAAGAAACATCAAAGTCCTTGACAATCTTTATTGGCCGGAGATGTACTTTGAATATTGCCTCCCTTTCTGTAAGATCAGGCAGCTCAACATGAATCTGGCGATCAAACCTTCCTGCACGCAGCAATGCCCTGTCAAGAATATCAGCTCTGTTAGTAGCTGCCAGTATTATCACTCCTATGTTTGTACCAAAGCCGTCCATCTCCGTAAGGAGCTGGTTAAGAGTATTTTCTCTCTCATCATTGGAGCCGAAATTTACATTCTTGCCCCTGGCTCTTCCTACTGCATCTATCTCATCAATAAAGACAATGCATGGTGCTTTCTCCTTTGCTTGTTTAAACAGATCTCTTACCCTTGAGGCACCTACACCAACAAACATTTCCACAAAATCGGAACCGGAAATTGAAAAGAATGGAACGTTAGCCTCGCCGGCTACAGCTTTTGCCAGAAGAGTTTTCCCTGTTCCGGGAGGTCCGATCAATAAAGCGCCTTTTGGTATCTTACCTCCGAGCTGGGTATATTTCTTGGGATTCTTAAGGAAATCAACTATCTCCATAACTTCAGTCTTAGCCTCTTCAAGGCCTGCAACATCCTGGAAGTTGATCTTCACATTTGATTCCTTATCGAAAATCTGGGCCCTGGACTTGCCAACACTGAATATCCCTCCTGCCCCTCCGGCTCCTCCGCCTGCCATACGTCGCATGAAAAACAACCAGACAATAATTAGTAATGCCGGGAAAAGCAGCCATGATAGTATATCGCCAAAATAGTTTTTTCTTGTAGTAAACTCGGGATATATAAGCTCATCATCAGAATATCCAGCCTCCTTTTGTATCTCCTTAAAGGTGGATTCGAAATTGCTGATATCACCGATAGTGTATACAAACTGAGGTTTGGGTGCCTGAAGACCAATAGTCCCGGTTCCCTTTTTCTGAACACCTGGATACCTTCCCGATTCAAAAGCTACATTGGTCAGGTAAATTTCAGCCAGTTCCCTGTTTACAACAACTAGTTTTTCAATATCATGGTGATCTACCATATCCCTTAACATCCGGGAAGTGGCTTTCTGAGATGATTTGCCACTAAAGATGATTTCAAAGAGAATGATTGAGATAGCAAGAATTGCAAAAATCCAGTTTGAGTTAAAACGTGGTTTTGCATTTTTATCATCCCTGCCCTGTGTAGGTTTATTTGTGTTTTCAGTCATAAAATTCTTCTTACTTTATTTATCTTCCACTGCTTCTATAAGGGCATCTGCCCATAGTGATTCAAGGCTGTAAAAATTTCTGTATTCCTCAAGGAAAATGTGTGCGATCACATTCCCATAATCAAGCAGTACCCAGTAACAATTATCAAGTCCCTCAATATGCAATGGTTTTTCCCCTGTCTTCTTTCTTACGGTATCCTCTACTGAATCACAAATCGAATTAACCTGTGAAGTGGAGGTACCATGACATATAATAAAAAAATCTGCAATCCTGTTTTCCAGTTTTCGTAAATCTATTTTCAGAACATTGTGTCCCTTTTTTTCAAAAATTCCTTTTACAATACTATCCGGAATAAATTCTTCTCCGTCTGTTCTTTTCTTCATCAATTATTTACAAATAGAAATCAACCGGCAAAATTACAAACTTTTATCTGTATTTTTGTCATAGATTCTCTTTTTTACAATTTCAGTGCCATAGTGAAGGAATCTGCATCCCATGTTACTGAAAAGAAAGATATATCTAAATAACTACCTGATTACATGATCATAGGATCCAATCTTTTTTATTATAAGAGTGTGCTATCAACAAACAGCCTGGCTTCAGGGCTTTTAAGAAAGAATGAGCTGCCTGAAGGATCGGTAATATATACAGATTTTCAGTCGGCAGGTAAGGGTCAGCAAGGGAACAAATGGGAAAGCGAGGTGGGCAAGAACCTGCTGCTCAGCATAATACTATTCCCATCCTCCGTGAGTCCGGAACAACAGTTTCTTCTTACAATCACTCTTTCACTCGGGATATGTGACTTTCTGGAGAGATACCTTTGTGGCAGTAAAATAAAATGGCCCAATGACATATATGTCAAAAGTGACAAAATAGCAGGTATTTTGATTGAGAATTCAATACTGGAAGACACTATTGAAAACAGTATTGCGGGAATAGGGTTAAACATTAACCAGGAGAAATTCCCTGCTGATATTCCCAATCCGGTATCGCTGAAAATGCTGACAGGTACAGAATATAATACAGGTAGTTGCATTAAAGAGCTTCTGACCAGCCTCGATGAAAGGTATAAACAGCTTCTTTATGGAGACAGAAACAAACTGCATGGTGAATATATCAATCGCCTGTACAGGTTTAATGAGTTCCAAATTTACAGGAGTGATAACAGGGAATTTGAGGGAAAAATAATTGATGTTTCGTCTTCAGGTCTTCTGGTTATTCAGGGGAAAAACGGGGAAACAAGGAAATTTTCGTTCAGGGAGATTGATTTTCTGCTTTAGTATTTGTCCAATCCCCAAACTTTTCCATTTCATCAACAAGCTTTTCAAGGAATTTATTTACCGGATCTGCAGCAATCATTTTCAGAAATGGATTCATTTCGGCAATCAATGTGACAATAACATCTGCTGACCCGTCTGATGACTCACCTATACTCACGATTATTGAAGAATTTTTAATCTGTACTGCATCGCCTTTAAAAACAACTTTGCTGAACATGATCTTTTCAGTAATACTGACATTAACCTCTCCGAGCATACCTGCATTAAAACTGCAGGCATCCTGCCTGATATCTATGTTGTTGAAGGTGTCAGCCGGAATGAAACGACTGAAATTTCTGATATCTGTTATAAAATAATAAAACTCCTCCGCACTGCATTTTAGCTTTGCAATCCTGCTTTGAAAGGTTGACGTATCGGTCATAATATAATGCTCTGATTATTATTAAATCCCCCACACTGAAGGATCATTCCGCCATTTCTTCAATGTTTCAATATCTTCTTCTGTTATGTATCCTGTTCTAACTGCAGTTTCAATAAGAACTGAATAATTACACAAAGTGTGCAGGATACAATTTTCTGTGGCAAAACCATCAGCTGACTTCTGAAATTCATATGTAAAAATTGCTGCCATTCCAAGCACAGTGCAACCTGCCTCCCTGAGTGCCCTTACAGCATTCAGGCTGCTTCCGCCTGTTGATATAAGATCCTCAATAACAACCACTTTCTGCCCTTCCAGGTAAAATCCTTCTATCTGATTTCCTAAACCGTGATCCTTTGCCCCGGATCTGACATATATAAAGGGAAGGTCCATTTTATCTGCTACAAGAGCACCATGTGAAATGGCACCTGTTGCAACTCCGGCGACCACTTCTGCTTCATGGTAAATGTTATTCACGAGCGATACAAATGAATCACGGATATAGCTCCTCACTTCCGGGAATGACAATGTTTTGCGGTTATCACAATATATTGGTGATTTCCACCCTGAAGCCCAGGTAAAAGGATTTGATGGTTGCAATTTAATTGCTTTAATTTGTAAAAGATATTCGGCTATTTTTTTTGCACTATTCTCCATTGTAAAAAAGATGTATAAAGTTCATTTCGAAAACAGATTCATAATAATAAGCCCTGAACCGGACCGGTTACAAAAATACGGGTTATTCCACAATTTTAGGGACACAAATGAACTTTATAACTTAATAACTGATTTCCAGGCTGATACAACCATCAATTCCATTAATATCTACGGACCTAATATAAAACACATCTGGAAGATTTTCAGAATTTACTTCACTGAAGTAGAAGCCGCAGGGGGACTGGTAAAACATAAATCCGGGAGATACCTTTTCATTGAGAAAAAAGGGAAGCTTGATCTTCCGAAAGGACATATAGAGACGGGAGAGAAACCAGAAAAATGCGCTTTAAGGGAGGTAAAGGAGGAGTGTGGGATCAAAGGTCATAAAATTATAAAAGCACTGGAACCAAGTTATCACACTTATAGCTGGGAGGGGATCTCGTACCTTAAAAAAACATACTGGTACCTTATGGAATATAATGGTGTTATGGTTACCGAACCGCAGTTTAAGGAGGGTATTACCAGAGTAGAGTGGCTGCGTCCGAAAGAAATCTGTAAGATAAAAAGCAATGCCTGGCTCTCACTGATGGATCTGATCAATACATCGATCTTCAGGAAGTAAGATCCTCTCCTTTATAATCTACAAGATTAACTGATGCCGGTACAAACCTGGAGGCATCACCACCACTGCGGATAATATCACGGACAATTGTAGAAGTAATCGCAGCATGTTCAGGAATAGTAAGCAGGAATACAGATTCAACATCTGATACCAGCGCTTTGTTTACCTGGGCTATGGCCCTTTCAAATTCGAAGTCCGCAGCAGTCCGCAGACCCCTGAGTATATATTTTGCCCCGTGTTTTAAACAATAATCAACTGTCAGGCCCTCGTAATGATCGACCCTGATCCTTGGTTCATCATGAAATACCTTTGAAATCATAGATTTCCTTGTTTCAAGGGAGTAGTAGCTTTTTTTCAGGGCATTGGCTCCTATAGCTATTATAATTTCATCAAAGAGGCTCAGTGCACGTGTGACAATACCCTCATGTCCTATGGTAAACGGATCAAATGAGCCGGGGAATACTGCTATTTTGTTCATTCGAATGGTATTTTTTTAGGATTCCTGACCTTTTGATTCAATAGTGCAAGATCAAGCACATTCATTATTGTTTCAACATAATGAAACTTTAATCCTTTGATATATATATCTTTAATATCTTCAACATCCTTCCTGTTTTCTTCTGACAGAACTATTTCCTTCATTTTAGCCCTCTTTGCGGCGAGTATCTTTTCCTTTATGCCTCCAACAGGAAGAATTTTTCCTCTCAGAGTTATTTCACCAGTCATTGCCATGTATTTTTTCACTTTGCGCTGTGTAAAAGCTGATGCAATTGAAGCTGCCATTGTTATACCTGCTGATGGTCCGTCTTTGGGAATTGCACCCTCAGGTACATGAATATGAATATTCCACTTCTCGGAAAAATAATCTGGCAGATTGAGATATGAGGCATTTGCTTTCAGGTATTCAAGTGCAATAACTGCAGATTCCTTCATCACCTCGCCTAGATTACCGGTAAGAGTGAGTTTGCCTGTACCTCTGCTTATACTTGTTTCCACAAACAGTATCTCTCCTCCGGCAGCCGTCCAGGCTAATCCTGTTACTACGCCAGCCTGGTCATTACCTGAATAAATATCACGAATATATTTCGGGGGTCCGAGTGTTTCAATCATTGCTTTTTCGGAAAGCGCCTGATTATATTGTGCTTCGGATGCAATATTTTTTGCTGTCACCCTTACAATTTTTGCCAGGCGTTTATCGAGTTCTCTCACTCCTGATTCACGGGTATATTTCTCAATCAGCTTCTCCATTATATTGTTGGGTATCTTCAGCTGAGTTTCTTTAACACCATGGTTTTCAAGCTGTTTTGGCAAAAGATGCTGGCGTGCTATTTCAAGCTTCTCCTCAACCAGGTAACCTGTTATTTCGATAGTTTCCATCCTGTCACGGAGTGCGGGGCTCACTGTTGACAGCGTGTTGCCTGTGGCAATGAACAGTACCCTTGACAGATCGTATTCCATCTCAAGAAAATTGTCGAAGAATGTGGTATTCTGTTCAGGGTCAAGGACCTCAAGCAGTGCAGAAGAGGGATCTCCTCTGAAATCCTGTCCCACCTTGTCTATCTCATCAAGAATAAAAACCGGATTTGAGGAGGCTGCTCTCTTTATATTTTGTATTATCCGTCCCGGCATTGCACCTATATAGGTTTTACGATGACCTCTTATTTCCGCCTCATCATGTAATCCCCCCAGAGACATTCTGATATATTTTCTTCCAAGTGCCTTGGCAACAGATTTACCAAGAGATGTTTTACCGACACCGGGAGGTCCGTAGAGGCACAATATTGGTGATTTGAGATCACCTTTAAGCTTTAGTACAGCCAGATGTTCAAGTATCCTCTCTTTAACCTCTTCAAGACCGAAATGATCATCATCAAGTACCTGCCTTGCATTTGTAAGGTCAAGGTTATCCTGTGTATATTCTCCCCATGGCAGATCAAGAAGTGTCTGTATATAGTTTACCTGTACAGAATATTCAGCTGCGGCAGGATTAAGTCTGCGTAATTTATCAAGTTCCTTATCAAAGACTTTCTTTGTTTCCTCACTCCATTTTTTATCTTCGCCCTTCTTCCGGTATTCCTCTACCTCCTTTTCAAGCGGATTACCTCCAAGTTCATTCTGTATTGTTTTCATCTGCTGATGCAGAAGAAATTCTCTTTGCTGCTGGTCCAGGTCGATTTTCACTTTTGATTGAAGTTCATTTTTCAGTTCCAGCAACTGTATCTCCTTGACCAGGAATTCCAGAAGCATAAATCCCCTGTCACGTATACTGTTAATTTCCAACAATTTCTGTTTATCAGAAACCTTGATATCAGTATTGGAACATATGAAGTTGATCAGGTAGTTATTATTTTCAATGTTTTTTATTGCAAATGAAGCCTCCGGACTAATATTAGGATTTATTTTAATGATTTTAAGGGATAGGTCTTTTAATGAGCCTACGATGGCATCAAAATCCTTACTGGCAGATTCGGGTTTTTTTTCCGGGATGGCTCTTACCGTAGCAATAAAGTAAGGATCCGATGAGATGAGTTTATCCAGCACCATCCTTCTCCGCCCCTGGATAATTGCTGTTGTTGACCCATCAGGCATTTCAAGCAGTTTCACTATCTGCCCTATAGATCCTACAGAATGAAGGTCATTAAATCCCGGATCTTCCATATCGGGATCTTTTTGAGCTACGGTGCCAACAATTTTATCATTCCTGTACACCTCTTTAATAAGCTGGATTGACCGCGGACGGCCTATAGATATCGGCAAAACTACTCCGGGAAAGAGAACAGTATTACGTAACGACAATATTGGAATTGATTCAGGAACTTCAATATCTTCAAGATCCCCATCTTCACCATCAGCAATAATAGGAATTATATCTCCTTCACCATCTATCATATCGGGGAGTAAAAATTCGTTTATCTGTCTTCTGAATTTGTTGTCCATCTTATAAAACTCCGGGAGTGCAAATTTACGGATTATTTTAACAATTAGGATGCGAGTAACTTTAATCAACAATTATACCCGTAATAAAACAACAAAGGGGCATCTTAAAGCCCCTTAGTATATTAATCATTTAAAAATATTTATTTTTTTTTGCTTACATGATCTTTATATCGGTTCATGAATTTGTCAACCCTTCCTGCAGTATCAACAAGTTTCATTTTCCCGGTATAAAAAGGATGTGAAGTATTTGATATCTCAAGTTTGATAAGAGGATATTCCTTACCATCTTCCCATTTTATATTCTCTTTTGAGGGAGCTGTTGATTTACTGAGGAAAGAGTCGCCGTTTGACATATCCTGAAATACCACAAACCTGTAATTTTCCGGATGTATTCCCTGTTTCATTGTTATTATATTAATGTTTCCTTTAAAAATGCCCTTTAAAAGGGACTGCAAAGTTAACTTACAATATTTAATTTACAAACAGAATTCTTAAATTATTATAATACAAGTTCAGTTTAAGGCATCTGATTATTTTTATCTACTTGCTTTTCAGCAATTTCGTCAATATATCTGACAAGTTTCAGGTCTTTGTTTATCATATATCTGTATGTAATATGCATTTTTGCCTGTTTGGCGCCCAGTGCCTCATAAATAGCGAGCATTTTTGGATTAAAATCGCCTACCCATGAGAGTTCCATTTCTTTCAGCCATTTTTTACGTTTAAATACCTGGTACAACTGATAAAAAATTGCCGATTCCACACCGGTATTCTGGTGAGAATGGGCAACTCCTCCAACAATTGCTCTCACCCTTGTAATTTCATGTGTCATCTTATAGTATAACAATCTGATTATATTCCAGATGTGTAATTTTCCATTCAGGTGCCTGAGTATCTGGTTTAGGTCAGGAAGGAGAATAAAAAAACCAATTGGTTTATCGTTGAAATAGGCGAACCATATCAATTCTTCATCAAGAACCGGGCGTGCCTTTCCCAGTGATTCTTCAAGTACGGCTGGCTTGAGTGGTGTAAAATCCTCTTTTAGGTAGGTCCATGTAGAGTTATAAATATTACAGATATCGGTAAAATATTTGTTTTTGTTCCGCATATCAAAATGGCGGAAAGAATAGCCGGGTCTTTTAGAAAGCCACTCGGCTATTTTCATTATCCGATCGGGAAAATTTTCAATCTTATTATCTGTACCTCTTACAGTTCTATGATAAGAGTATTGCTGAAAATAATTTTGAAATCCATAAGATTCAAAAAAATCCCTGTAGTATTTTTTATTATAAGGCATTCCAAATCCCTGTTGCATGAATCCATCCACAAGCAGTCCCCAGTAATTGTCATTTTCTCCAAAGTTAACAGGTCCATCCATAGCTTCCATCCCTCGCTCTGCCAGCCACTCCCTGGCAGTATCAAAGAGTATGAATGCAGCATCACGGTTCTCAATAACTTCAAAAAAGCCAATACCACCTGTCGGTTGTTTTTGAGCAGATGATCTCACCTTATCTATAAATGCAGCTATTCTGCCTGATGTTTTTCCATTATCGTCAACAAGTAACCATCTTACTGCTTCTCCATGGTTATAGGTGTTATTTTTTTCAGGATCAAAGAGACCTTCAATCAGGGAATCAAGTGGACAAACCCAGTACGGATCATCTTTATACAATTGTCTGGGAAAATCATGAAATTCCTTCTTATCAGCCGGTGTCAGGACTTCAACTATCTTCATGGCTAAAATATTTGATAATTGATTAATTATTCTGATCTTTTGCTATGATGCAAATATATGATTTTTCCGCGAAGCA
>CAZDOM010000061.1:0-17948 GCA_964507015.1 uncultured Rikenellaceae bacterium
TGAACTCTGTAGGCCAGGTGGGTTTAGCCCCCTCATCAGGTATCCACTGATGATAATCGCCTGCCCATGTTCCATGTTGCCAGCATTCATCATCAAGCTTACCATCAATAACTGGCTTGTCCGTAATAAGTCGTGAAGTATTATAAACAGGCTGTTTCTTCGAGGATTGTTGTTTTGACAGAGTATCTCCTTTATTGATTTCTTGTCCATAAACGGCAGGGGAAAAAGCTGACACTGACATAATAATTAAAAACGCCAGTGTTGTAACATTCTTATTGAATTTTATCATCGGGATAAATAAGTATGGAACCAATATTTATCCCAAAAATAACAGAATTTATTATTTATTACCACCCCATCCAGCAAGCCTTGACCATAGCCACCAGGCAGCATAAGCTTTTTGATTAGCATTTAGTGGTTCACTGTGTGCTGAAGAACATTGATACCAGTCAACATCTTCTGTATGTGAGTTTTGCCATTCAATAGCCCAGTTGCCATCACGGCTGTTATCATTGTTTGTGTCATATGCACAGGCATCATTGGGAATTTTGTCGCCGAAATATGTACCATCCGGGTTATATGATTCTATATCTGCAAAGTCATACAGAATCTTATCATTATCATTACAGTAATTTCTAATCTGTTCATTTCTTAGATGCAAATTTCCTTCCAGTCCGGTACCGTCAAGATGACCGGTCATATAGACAAACATAACATCAGGATAATCTGATTCAAGGTCAGTCATCAAATCAAGATATGTGTTAACATCTGTCTCAGTGGCCGAAGAAACCTGTCCACACCATGACCAGATGATCACGTTGACATCGGCATTTGCATCAAGGTAGGTTCTGGTCCTCTCTGCCCAGGAAGTTCTGTCGGGATTTCCCAGGTCACCGGTCATTGCATAATCATGAAGATCGAGAGCACCGTTTGTGCCTCCGTTATTCCAGGCATATTCAATACCTTTAAAATCCACAAGGCCGGTCATCCCTGTTGTAAGCTGGCTTCCATGAGAAGTATGTCCATAGGCAATATGCAGTTTCAGTTTTGCTGAGTCGATCCATTCAGCCGGTATCAGACTTATATCGGTACAGCTATGATTAATTATCATATCCTCAAAACTGATATTATTATTATTTTCTTCATTTTCTTTTTCACATCCGGAAATTGCTGCCGCCAATAATACTATCAAAAAGAATCTTAATGTTCTCATATTAAATTTGTTGGGTTTTATTATTGTCTTATAAAAAAGGGTCATAAAATACTAAGACATAAAAAATCAAAGTAAAGGTTGCAGTGTCTGGTTAAATTAATTCAATCTTTACTTACCACGGGATTCACGGATAAACACGGAATGATCACAGATAAGATCCGTGTAAATCCCCCGACATGTCGGGGCAGGCTGTGTTATCTGTGGTGAAAAATTTATATTGTTTTTTTCAGGACTTATTAAATAACACCAAACAGAAATAATAAGAAAATCACAATTATTGTCAGTGATGATATTCCTATTGGGAACCAGACAGGAGCTATCCAGGGAACCGGGATCAGAAAAAGGACATCTATTGCTTTTAGCGTTGACGGCCATTTTATAAGTATATAAAGAGACAGGTAGTAAAAAAGATCCCAGAATGCAAATGTCCACAGAAAGAAAACTCCTTTTTCTATCCAGGTATTTCCGATAAGATAAGCAATCACGACCAGCATAACAATTGTTGCGGCCTCCCTGGTCATTTCGATATAGAGAAATCGTTTGGGTATCTTTTTAACAGATTCTTTATTTGATTCCGAATCGAGCATTCCCAGGGCTTTCCTGAGGTATACCACGACTACCCCTTCGAAATGAGCCATGGCTATTCCAAAGAGAGCCAGGAGCAACATCTTTATAATCATATCACAAAATATTTATACTATACATAGTTATAAATTCTGTCGGCAGGGGATAATACCGGTGAAGTTCAGGTATCAATTAATCTTATTATTGCAGGAATAAAAATTATCAATCCTGTTATCGCTGCAGTTATTGCTGAAATCAGAACACCTGCTGCAGCAATATCCTTGGCACTTTTTATGTTTATATTATGGTCACTTGTTATTGCATCTGATAAATATTCTAAGGATGTATTAAAACATTCACATGCAATAACCAGTCCTGAAACCAGAATAACTACTATCCAGTGAACTGGCGGGATTCTTAACAGCATCCCTGCTATTATTACCAGCAAGAGAATAATGACATGGATCTTTGCATTATTTTCCGACCTTAACAGAATAATTATTCCGGAGAATGCATTTCTGAAGCTGCCAGGTAAATTTCTGACAGTGAATTTCCTGGTACCATCTTTGACTGAAGCTTCCATATATTCTTTTTTAGATGATATAATGTTCTCTCAGTTGCTTAAATTCCGAGTTGAGCACACCTGTGGTTTTAAAATATTCTTCTATACCTCCATAATGAGTCATCACCCTGTCTATAACAGATAAGATATTGTCCTCACTAACAGTTATCGCCAATAATATCTTATCGGCCGGAAAGAATCCCATTGAGAGAATTTTCCGCATGATCAGAAATTTTTTATAATACGGCACAATAGAAGTATTAGATTCCATGTAACCGTCAATTATTGATTGACGGTCAGCATTCAGCGCCATCTGGATCAGAGCACATATAATCCCTGTACGATCTTTCCCGGCATGGCAGTGTATCAGCAGCGGTGTACGTGAAGGATCAAGAAGTAATTCGATCACACTCCTGAAAACGTTCACAGAACCATCCAGTATTTCATTACAGAGATTAAGTATCATTCCCGGGATAAGCTTCCCGGCGTCTTTATGTGTCAGAAGAGGAATAAGCCTTTCCCTGGTTGTTTTTTCGAAATCAAGGGGGAGTGACACTGTTTCAAAATTTTCAAGCTTCTTTTTCTTTTTACCTCCTTCATCAGGTGCCCTGAGGTCAACTATCGTCCTGATATTCAGATCATGTAGCCTGATAATATCTTTTTTGTTTATTGAATCGGGATTTGCTGATCTGAATATTACTTTCTCCCTTATACGTTTGCCGTCAGAGGTTGGCATATTTCCGGCATCCCTGAAATTAAGAACAGATCTAATATCCGGCGTTGATTTTTTTTCGTTCATTATTGGAGTTGCTCATTCACAGAATTGATATTATTACTTTACAATCCAGTTATAATCTACAAATTCTGATGTGAAATCATCGCCTTTTACCTTTATAAGTATAAATCCTTCCTCATGCCCCAGGTAGGGTCCTCTCCACCAGCCTCCACAAATGGCACCTCCTGTGATAAAATGTATACTGTCAATATAAATATCCTCATAAATATGCAGATGCCCCTGCAGAACCAGTTTAAGGTTATATCCTTTAAAAAGATCAATAATTTCCTTGCCGTTGATTATAACAAGTGATGAATCATTTGCAAGGGTAGTACCCTGATATTTTTGTGTTTCCACCGTAAGGAATGGGATATGAGTACTTATGACTATCGGGGTTGCCGGATCGGTTTTTTGTATTTCTTCCTTAATCCATTCAACTTGTTTCGGATCGATAAGACCTAAATAACTGTCATGCCCTGAATCCTCTATAGAATTCAAAATCATGAACTTCCATCCCTTATAATTGAAGCTGTAAAAGGATTTGCCAAACTTGTTTTCAAACATCTTTTCCCCATAATCAGGATCATCCGGATCAGCACCGCTGCCGCTGTAGATTCCATAAATCTCATGGTTACCCATTGTATTGTAAACCGGCATTTGTAATGCTTTTACAGTTTCCTGATAAAGATTATAAAGGGAATCTGCCCTGCTATGTCGCTGCCGTAATGCATCCATGATAAGGTCTCCTCCTGTTATCACAAAATCAGGTTTCAGGTAATTTATAGTATCAACAGCTTTGAGGAATCCCCGGACAGCATCACCTTCAGGTTGAAGATGAATATCGGTAATAAAAGCAAATGAGAAATCGGGTTTATTTTCCCTGTTACCGCAGGAGGAAACAGAAATAATAATACCCAGTGATGCAAATGCTATTAAAAATGAATGAGTAAGTTTTTTCATAATAGAGATTTTTAGTATCACTGTTAAAATTAAAAGATTTCGTGAAAGTTTGTAAATTAATTTTTATGATTTCTATTTATTCTTCATGTTAAAAATCCGGGGTATGAATTTCGGCACTTCACTGATATAGTTTACATAATCAGGGTATTTACTGCTGCTGATATTTTCAGTTAGCTTCGCACTTCCCAGGAATATCAGAATTAGTAAAACCGCACCGGAAAGGGTAATATTGATCCATTTGCCTGAAGCTGCAACACCGAAAAAATAAAAAGATAACCAAATAGCCTGCTCAGAGGTAAAGTTAGGATGCCTGACATATCTCCATAATCCCTCTGAAAGAAATCCCTTCTCCAGAGATTGAGAATAAATCTTTTTAATGTTGGATGGATCCTTCTTTTCCTTGTGAAACCTGAATTGCTGGTTATCTGCAATACTTTCAGTTAAAATGAAAGTCAACATCAGGGCAGCTGCCAAAATATCAATAATTGATAATGAATTTTCATTGTAAACGGCTGCCATCAATAGCGGAGATGAAAATAAAAATATTACAATGTTCTGAAAAACAGAGATAAATACCAGGTTAAAAAGTCCGAATCTAAACCTCCCCTTTAGAATTGATGTTTCCCTTATTACCTTCCACCTGTAATCTTCTTTACCTTTCCAGGGTATTATATTATATCCTCCTTTCCTGTAGAAATTATAGCTCAGTCGTAAACCCCAGATTGTTACAAGCAGTGCCATAAGAAACAGACGTGGAGAGGGATATGCTGCCACTGTAATCCAGCTATATGCAACAGGTATCAGGCTCCAGAGTTTATCTACCTGGCTGTAATTTCGGGTTATCTCACTTACAATAAAACATGCCATTGAAACAACAATCATCATGATCAGCCATGTATCAATAAGATTCTGAAAGTGAACATCATATATTGGAAGAATCCATCCTGGCAATTTACTTAATGAGACATGCATCATAGCTCTAGTTATTTTCTGATTTCGTCTTCATGAATTCCTTATAATATTTTCTTACCTGTTTCCAATTTGCAATATTAAGGAAATATTTTATCCTGGGAGGTTCATAGACCCATTCAATCAGTCCTGCTTTTTTGAGTTCTGCCAGGTGTTGTGATACTGTTGAATCGGCAAGAGGTATATCATCAGCTATCTCGCTGAAATAGCAATTATTTCTCAATGCCAGTTTTTTAAGTATCGCTATTCTTGCCGGGTGGGCCATGGCCTTCCCGAATCTGGCGAGCCTTACATTCTCTGTACTGAATTGTTCTTTTTTTGCATATGCCATTCTCTAAATAGTGCCTTTGAGAGTCTTAAATTAACTTAAATACGTATTTCGTAAATATACGAATATATTTTATAAAAATATTTAAAATATCCTGTTTAATGTTGATTGTATTATTAATTTTTATTTAAGAATTTTAAACTTCCTGAGATAAAGATCGATGAAATATTGTTTATTCTTCAACCTGTATTGCATTATGAACCCTGGATGTTTCAAAGGATTCATTACAGATATACCTTCAGGAAGTGATCCGTTAAATTCATGATTGGTGCAGAATGATATAATCTTTAGTCCTTTACACAGCGGACAGAATACTTGCTTACCTTTTCCGATCCATGAATATCCTGAATGTCGGCCCTCCTTGAAACATCAGCAACAGGGTGGTTGTTAAGAACCAGATAGCTGAAATATTCAGCCTCAATTTCATTGTATTCAGTTGAAGTCCAAAAATATGCACTTTCGTCCATTTCTGTAAAAGTACCCTCATGGTTCTGCATTCCACCAAGCTGTATTTCAAAAGAGACAGGTCCGGATTTCGATTTTTCCCACAATTCATCTACATCAAACTGATTCACCAGGGTTCTGAATTCTTCTCCTGAAGGGAGATGCCATCCGTCGGGACATCCTTTCATTGCAGTTTTCCAATCGTATAATACTCCATAACCAGGGACATTGTTCGGATCATTGTCAAAGAAATTTTCATCACTGCCAGGGACTATATACTTCAGATTTTCTGCCATCCAGGTAACTCCTTTTACTGTTATCGTCCTGTATGTATTTCCGTCACGAGGATCAGTAAATTTATCCTGTGCTTCAACATTAAGGTATACCATCGCAATAATCAGTATCAACATTATCCTTTTCATCATTCTTTTGTTTATATGTTAATTCATTCCGCACAAAAAACGTGCAAAATAAAATGCAAAATTAGTAGTTCTATGTAACATTAACGTTTTAAAAAGAAAATTGTTATCAACCCTCTTTTATAATTTTTAACAAGTCTTTACACAAAAACATCTTATAAATGTGTAACTTTGGGCGCTTTTAAAGCAGCAGTTTAATCAATATGGCAGATAATAAACTGATAAAATCATATGGCAAAAAGCAGAAATCCTTTGATAAGAGATACCTGGAAATGGCACTTATCTGGGCAAAAAATTCATACTGCAAAAGACGACAGGTTGGAGCTTTATTGGTGAGAGGAAAAATGATAATTTCGGACGGGTACAATGGTACACCTTCTGGTTTTGAAAATATCTGCGAAGACGAGAAAAATATAACAAAACCATATGTCCTTCATGCGGAAGCAAATGCGATTACCAAAGTAGCTAAATCGCACAATTCAAGTGAGGATTCAACACTTTATGTTACAACCTCACCGTGCATGGAGTGTGCAAAGCTCATTATTCAGTCGGGAATAAAAAGAGTTGTCTACTGTAACAGGTACCGGATAACCGATGGCCTGGACCTTCTCAAACGTGCCGGTATAGAAATAGTATATATTGATCTGGAAAAAGATATTTATGAGCAGCAATAACTCAAAACGGAGTATTTTTTTACCGGTGATCCTGTCAGTGACTCTTATTGCAGGAATACTTATAGGTATTTTTCTTCCGCAAAAAAATAATGTACCGGCCAATGTAAACCTGAGACTAAGGAATAATAAAATACAAAGTGTCCTTGATATAATTGAATCGAGTTATGTTGATTCTGTTAACAGGGATGACCTTGTTGAGGAGGCAATTCCTTCAATTCTCAGACATCTGGACCCCCACTCGGTTTATATTCCCGCCAAAGATCTCGCCAGGGCTAATGAACCTCTTCAGGGAAATTTTGAAGGTATAGGTATCTCATTTAATATGCTTACCGATACCATACTCATTATCAGTACAATTCCGGGTGGTCCTTCTGAAAAGACCGGTCTCCAGGCAGGAGATAAAATATTGTATGTAAATGATTCACTGGTTGCAGGCAAAGGAATAAGCGATAAAGATGTGATGGGTATCCTTAAGGGACCAAGAGGTACAGAGGTTACCGTCAAGGTTCTGCGTAAAGGACATAAAGATTTACTCATATTTAATATTACCCGCGATAAGATACCGATATATAGTGTAGACGTTGCCTATATGGTTAATGATATTACAGGGTATATCCGTATTAATAATTTCGCCCTGACTACTTATGATGAGTTCATGAAAGGATTACGTGAACTTAAACAGCAAGGAATGAAAAAGCTAATTATTGATCTTCGCGGTAACTCGGGTGGTATAATGGAAGCTGCCATCCAGATTGCCAATGAGTTCCTGAGTGAGGGTGAACTGATAGTATATACTAAAGGACGTAAACAGCCTCGAAGTGAAGCCAGGGCAACAGGTAAAGGCGAATTTGAAACAGGTAATGTTGTGCTCCTCATTGACGAATGGAGTGCGTCAGCAAGTGAAATACTTGCAGGGGCTATCCAGGATAACGACCGCGGAACCATTATTGGAAGACGCTCCTTTGGGAAAGGACTTGTACAGGAACCTGTTGTGTTTCCCGACGGGTCGGGAATGAGACTCACAATTGCAAGGTATTATACCCCCACAGGCAGATCAATACAAAAACCTTATGACAACGGATTCGATGAGTATTATGCCGATTTGAGTGTGAGATTTGGAAGAGGTGAGTTTGAAGATTCTGACAGCATACACTTCAGCGATTCACTTAAATTTACGACACCCGGAGGTAAAACAGTCTTCGGTGGTGGAGGAATAATGCCTGATCTTTTTGTCCCGGTCGATACAACAGGAATATCAAACTATTTTCTCAAAGTCAGACCATTTATATACCAGTTTTCCCTGAAATATACAGAGAACCATCGCGATGCTCTTAAGAGTTATACGGAATCAGGAGAGCTTGAAAAATACCTCGACAGGCAAAGCCTGATGGATCAGTTCATGTATTTTGTTTCCGGAAAAGGTGTCTCTCTTGATCCTGAAGGATTACAGATATCAGAAAAAATAATCTATACACAGATTAAAGCATATATCGCACGTAATATCCTGGATAATAAAGGATTTTATCCTATATGGGAAGAGATTGACACTACTCTTAAATATGCAATAAAGTATCTGGAGAAGTAGATAATTAGGTCTTGCTTCCGCTTCACACCTTCGCCAAAGGCTCCGGTGTGTAGTACGCGGAACTGCGTCACTTCGTTCCTTGAGTCTTTCAGTCTTACAGTTTTAAATTCCTGCTGATAAATGTATCAATGGCTTTTAAGGATTCCTCTTCTTCTTCAATAAATCCCATATGACCTGAATTGCATAGAATTGCTACTTCAGCATTTTCAGGTAACTTAACCTTGTTTTGTATTTCCTGGCAATTTATGTAGTTATCCAGTTTACCGAGAATCCAAAGACATGGAATAATACCCTTTTCCATTACATTCACCCTCGATGGTCTCTGCATCATCCCCTTTAGAATGGCTGTTATTCCTTCACCTCTTACTGTAGAAGCTATTTCCTTCGACCTTTCAAGTGACTCACTGAATTTACCAAGGTTTATTGCAGCATACATCTTTGTAACAATCCCAGGATATATATCATCTTTCCCCCCTGCATTTACAAGATTGATTTCCCTTTCCCTATTTAAAAGTGTTTCAGGCGGGTCGGCAAAAGGATGTGAATGGAAAAGAGAGTAGCCTTTCAGCCTTTCAGAAAATAATTCCGTAAAAGCAAGGGTAACATACCCCCCCAGAGAATGACCCACAAGAAATACCCTGGCAATCTTAAGATGATCCAGTAGTTCATTAATAATCTCAGCCATAAATTCCATGGTGTGAACCTCACCGAAAACGTCAGATTTACCATGCCCTGGCAGGTCAGGTGAAATAATCCTGTATTTCGATGCCAGCCTCATTGAAAATCTATCCCACACTTCCGATGTCTCGAAGTAGCCGTGTATAAGTACAATTACCTCTCCCTTTCCCTGGTCTGTAAAATGTATCTTTCCATTCCTATAGTTAAACAAACCTGACATTATAATCTGTTTATCGTAAAAATATTTCAATTAACTGAGAAATGTTTATTGTTATTCTGATTAATTAAATTTATTTTTATAAACTTCTATCCCTGAATAATATATTTTTTAGTAAATATCTCATATCCAATGAACAAGGTTCTTTCTTCATCTATTTCCAAAAAATTTATCATGGCGCTTGCAGGAATTTTTCTTCTATTATTCCTGCCTGTTCACCTTATTATAAATTTGATGCTTCTAAAAAGCGATCCGGATCCTTTTAATAAGGCAGCACATTTTATGGCAACATTCCCTTTGATAAAAGCCGTTGAAATTCTTCTTTTTACAGCTTTGATAATACATTTTTCCTGGGGTATTTATCTGCAGATTAAAAATTGGCTTTCGCGACCCTTGGGTTACGCTGTCCGCCCGAAATCCGAGACTTCCTTTTTCTCAAAGTTCATGATATGGACCGGGGCTTCAATACTGACTTTCCTGGTTCTTCATTTTTTCAATTTTTACTTTATGAGGCTGGGATGGGTACCGGGAGATCCGGAGGATTTCTATACGGCTGCTCACCAACTTTTCAGCATACCTGCCTATAATTATATTTACCTTGCCTGCTTTGTCCTTCTGGGCCTTCATCTTTTTCATGCTTTTTCTTCGGCCTTCCAGACTCTGGGACTTAATCACAGGATATGGACACCGGTCGTTAATTTTCTGGCTTTCATCTATGCAATTCTCATACCTGCGGGATTTGCATCTATCCCCATAGTTATCTGGCTTTTTAAATAATCAGAAACAAAAAGAAAATATATTAAAATGGCAAAATTGGACTCAAGAATACCAGAAGGCCCATTATCAGAAAAATGGACAAAACACCAGTCATCAGTCAAACTGGTTAGTCCTGCAAACAAGAAAAAACTTGACATTATTGTTATTGGCGGCGGTGCGGCAGGAGCATCAGCAGCAGCCTCACTGGCTGAGTTAGGATACAACGTCAAGGTTTACGTGTTTCAGGATTCCTCCCGCAGGGCCCACTCCATTGCATCACAGGGAGGTATAAATGCAACAAAAAATTATAAAAATGATGCTGACAGTGATTACCGCTTGTTCTATGATATGATCAAAGGGGGTGATTTCAGGGCAAGAGAAGCAAATGTTTATCGTATTGCTGAAGTAAGCAATAAAATAATCGATCAGTTTGTGGCTCAGGGAGTTCCTTTTGCAAGAGAATACAGTGGTTATCTTTCAAACCGTTCTTTCGGAGGAGTACAGGTATCGAGGACTTTTTATGCACAGGGCCAAACCGGCCAGCAATGTACATTAGCAGCTTATCAGGCATTGATGAGACAGGTAAAGGCTGGTAAAGCAAAAATCTTTGCACGCCGCGATATGCTTGACCTGGTTGTTATTGATGGAAGAGCCAGAGGAATTATAACAAGAAATCTTTTAACAGGAGAGATTGAACGTCATTCAGCCCATGCTGTTGTTTTGGCCACGGGTGGGTTCGGTACAATATATTTCCTGTCAACACTTGCAGTTAATTCTAACGGCAGTGCTGCCATGGCTGCCTTCAGGAAAGGAGCTTTTATGGCCAACCCGAGTATGGCACAGATACATCCTACAAGTGTACCCGTTCTTAATGAATATCAGGCAAAACTGACACTGATGTCAGAATCACTCAGGAACGACGGAAGAGTCTGGGTGCCAAAGGAAAAAGGGGACAAACGACCCGCTGGCGAGATAAAAGAAGAAGAAAGAGATTATTATCTTGAACGCAAATACCCTGCTTTCGGAAACCTGGTACCAAGAGATGTGGCATCAAGAGCTGCTAAAGAAAGATGCGACGAAGGTTATGGTGTCGGAGACACAGGATTATCTGTATATCTTGATTTCAGAGATGCTATTAACACTCAGGGTAAGGATGCTATTAAGGCCAAGTATGGAAATCTTTTTGACCTGTATGAAAAAATAACAGGAATAAATCCGTATGAAGAACCCATGCGAATATACCCGGCCTCTCATTATACAATGGGAGGATTATGGGTAGACTATAATCTGATGACCACGATACCCGGATTGTACGCTATCGGAGAAGCTAATTTCTCTGATCATGGTGCCAACCGGCTGGGCGCAAGTTCCCTTATGCAGTGTGCGGGAGATGGATATTTTATTTTGCCTGTTACCATTGGTGATTACCTGGCTGACCAGATCAGCACCATAAAAATACCAACCGACACGCCTGAATTTGATGACGCTGAAAAAGCAGTTAAGGAGAAGCTGAATAAGCTGATGTCAATAAAAGGGACGCAGAGTCCGACTTCGTTCCATAAAAGGCTGGGCCATATATTATGGGCCTATTCCGGCATGAAAAGAAACGAAGAGGGATTGAATAAAGCCCTGAAAGAAATTAAAGAGTTGCAGGAAGAGTTCTGGAAAGATGTCAGAGTAACGGGTGAATTAAACGAATTAAATCATGAACTTGAGAAGGCAAACAGAATAGCCGATTTCTTCGATCTTGCGCAGTTGATAGTTCTGGATGCACTGAACAGAAGAGAATCATGTGGGGCACACTTCAGGGAAGAATATCAAACCGAAGAAGGGGAGCCCAAACGTGACGATGAAAACTATTCCTATGTTGCAGCCTGGGAATACACAGGCGATATGTTAAAGCCTAAGCTATATAAGGAAGAGCTTAAATTTGAATATGTTACTCCGGTTCAAAGAAGCTACAAATAGGAGAAAATAAATACTCAAATCTGTATCATATGAAGATAACACTTAAAATATGGCGCCAGAAAAACAAAGACGAGAAAGGAAAATTCGTTACTTATGAGCTCGATAATGTCTCCGGTGAAATGACCTTTCTTGAAATGCTGGACTATCTGAATGAAAAGCTTATAAGAGAGGGTATCGACCCTGTTGCTTTCGATAGTGATTGCCGTGAAGGAATATGCGGAATGTGCGGATTATATATAAACGGCAGGCCAAATGGCCCCAAGAAAGGTGTAACAACCTGCCAGTTAAGTATGAACGCTTTCAGGGATGGTGATATAATAACCGTAGAACCCTGGAGATCAAAAGCTTTCCCTGTAATTAAAGACCTTGTGGTGGACAGAACAACTTTTGATAAACTGATAGAAGCCGGCGGTTATATTTCTGCTGATACAGGTGCTGCCCCTGAAGCAAACTCCATTCCCGTGAAAAAGCAAAATGCAGAAAGGGCTTTTGAATCAGGAATCTGTATCGGCTGCGGTACATGTGTTGCCTCATGTAAAAATGCATCTGCCATGCTTTTTGTGTCAGCAAAGATCTCACAGCTGGCTCTGCTGCCTCAGGGACGTGTGGAGGCCAAAGAGAGAGTTAGAGCCATGATCGAAAAAATGGATGAACTCGGATTCGGGAATTGCTCAAATACAGGGGCCTGTGAAGCCGAATGCCCTAAAGAGATCAAACTGACCAACATTGCCAGAATGAACAGGGAGTATTATAAAGCTTTTTGATTGTTTGGCACAGAATAAAGTATCATGCTGTTTATTTCCAACGCTGAGAGGTTTCCGTACCCCAGTTCCTTTTCATATACACAACCGGTATCTATTGGAATAACTTTCGAATTCTCATAAATCAGTTTTTTTACATAATCAATTTTTTTTGGGCGATGACCGTGAATGATTGTCTTTCCCCCGAGGAGAGGATTAGTATATTCCGGTGTACATTCCCAAATCATCATCCGTCTGTCAGTAAATGGATCAGTAACATTATCATTAAAGCCGGCGTGAACAAAAATCAGGTTGCCTGTCTCAAGATAAAACTCAAGATTTGAAAAGAAATCCAGGTATTTTTTATCAAGCTCACGAACATCATTGATCCCAAAACTGGTCAGTGTTATCATACCGTTATTCATGAACCAGAGTGGTTGCATCTGCGGATCATGATATGAATCGAGAAGCAATTGTTCATGGTTGCCTGTAAGAGGAATTATATCAAATCCTGATCCGATCAGGTCGATAATGAAATCTATAACCTCCTTGCTTTGTTCGCCGCGGTCGATATAATCACCCAGAAGTATCAACCTGTCACCTTTTTGAAGATCAATTTCTTTAACAACCAGCTCATAGAAAGGAATGAAGCATCCATGTATATCGCTTATGGCAAACAGGCGTTTCATAATCTCCTGATTTTTATATAAGCATACGTTGTTAAAAAATTATCATTATAAATATAGGGAATATTCATTATGACTTATTGAATTATTTCATTTTGCGTAACAATGATTATATATTTTGCGTATAAAAAGTATGTGAAAGTGTTATTAACAACACCTTCCTTTTTACTATTTTTTAGAACATTTTAATAATCAACGCAATTAAAATGCGAATAGTAATTGTTATTAACAAATATATGTTATATTCGCAGGAGTTCCCAACAACTTATTAACACCCTGATCATAATGCCATACCGAAGATTGCCTAACACCGATGCTGCAAGGATGCGAGCCATGAAGACAGCTCTTGACAAGGGTAAAGAAATCCCTGCCAATAAAATGGCTTACTCTGCTAAGTTGCTTGTTAAATTACAGAAATTCCTTCCCTTGTTTGAGCATAGTATCCAGCTTCAGCGTCAGGCTATTGCTTCCCAGAACAAGAAATCGAAAGATTACAATGAGGTTGCAAAAAAGGCAAGGATCTATCTTACTCATTTCGTAAGGGTCATGAACATGGCTATTTTCAGGGGTGATCTTCCTGTAGAAACAAGGGTATATTACGGCCTGGCTACCAATGAATTAACCGTGCCGGCCGTAAACTCCGAAAATGAACTGATCAGCTGGGGACGCAGGATCATCGAGGGAGAAGAATTCAGACTTCGCAAAGGAGGCAGTCCGATTACCAATCCTACTATTGCTGTTGTAAAGGTGAGATTTGAGAATTTCCTGGAAGAGTACAACCATAATAAAATACTTGCTAAAAAAACTCTTGACTATTCTGAGAGGCTGGGTGACATGAGGAGTGAAGCAGATAAATTGATACTCGATATCTGGAATGATGTTGAGACATCTTGTAATTCTCTCCCTGAAATCATCCGGAAGAAAGAGTCTGAAGAATATGGACTTGTATATTTTTACAGGAAGAATGAAATCGAAAAGACGGAAAAGAATTGACTATTGGCAACATATCGTTGACTGATTATCCACTTTTCCTGGCACCCATGGAAGATATCACAGATCCATCTTTCAGGATGGTCTGCAAAAAATATGGGGCTGATTTTATGTATACCGAATTCATCTCATCAGACGGTCTTATCAGGGATGGTTATAAAAGTGTCAGGAAACTAAATATTTATGATTTCGAAAGGCCTATCGGCATCCAACTGTATGGTCACCTTACAGATGCCATGGTAGAAGCCGCTCTTATTGCTGAAGAGGCAAATCCGGAACTTATTGATATTAATTTCGGCTGTCCGGTCAAAAAAATTGCAAACCGTGGTGCAGGAGCAGGAATGTTAAGAAATATCCCGCTGATGATTGATATGACCTCAGCTATTGTTAAGGCTGTTAAACTACCTGTTACAGTTAAGACACGCCTTGGCTGGGATGATGAAAATAGAAATATTGTAGAGGTTGCAGAAAGACTACAGGACGTTGGTATCCAGGCCATTACAATACACGGACGAACAAGAGCTCAGCTTTATAAAGGAGTTGCCGACTGGACACTCATAGGTGCAGTAAAAAACAATCCAGCGATGAAGATCCCTGTAATCGGGAATGGTGATATAGATGGTCCGTTAAAAGCCAGAGAGATGTTTGATCGTTATGGTATTGACGGAATAATGATTGGACGTGCGTCGGTAGGAAGGCCCTGGATCTTCAGAGATATTAAGCATTATCTTGAAACAGGTGAATTACTGCCGGAACCTTCTGTAAATGAAAAAACAGGGATTGCCCTGTCACATCTGGATAAATCACTTGAATTCAAGGAGGGAAACCGGGCTCTCTATGAAATGCGCCGTCACCTGTCAAACTATTTCAAAGGATTGCCGAATTTCAAAGAGACCCGGTTAAAGTTACTTACCAGCCTTGATATAAATGAAATTAAAGTCATAATTGAAGATATCAGGAAGAAATGGGGTGATTTCAGGACCAGTGATATAACCTCTGTGTATGGTAAATGAATGATTCTCCCTGACTATCCAAGCTTTTTCATCAGAACAGAAAATCCCTTCCATCTAAAGATTATTCCAAGAATAAAAATTACGATAACTCCCATTAATAACATTGAAATAAGATCAGCCCAGGGATTAATATTTATCTGTTGATATAAGGCAGGTGTTTGTAACGCAGATGATTCATTTGTAACCATGATACAGAGAAAGATATTATTTGCTGCATGTGCGCCCATAGCAGCTTCAATCCCATCATCCAGAATAGTAATTAAACCGAATATCAAACCAAAAAGAATATATTGGGGCATCATTGTACCAAAACCGAATTCCGATACTTCCGGATTCATGATATGCATCAGACCAAAAAATATTGATGTCATAATCAACGGGACCCATTTGTTCCTTGCCAATACAGCAAATCCCTGCATCATGTAACCCCTGAAAATTACCTCTTCAAATGCTGCCTGAAATGGAATGAACAGGACTGACATCAGGATAAGAGGAATAAGAGTCGGTAGTGATCTGTTGTTTACTTTAAAGTTCAGTGGATCCAGTTTCATATACACATAAAGATATAGCGCTGATATAATCAGCCATACCAATGCCGAGATAAAGAACCTGTCCCATCTGAAATTATCAGTTCCGTTAATTGTACACATAAGATTTCTCTGGTTCAGGGGTCTGATAAGCATTATAAATGCTATCAAACCTATGAAGAAAGGAAACAGCATTGAGAAGAGGTAAAGGTTTGAGTCGAGTCCCAGGACTGTAAGGTTATTTGGATTTTCAGCCAGTTGTGTAATTATTTCAGGATTATCCGCTGCCTTTACACCCATGGCAATCAGTAGAGGTATACCACCAATTGTATTTGTGGCAACCAGAACCGCCACTAACATTAACAGATATCTCCAGAAAGCATTCTTACCGGAAAATGAAGATTCGAGATGATTCATAATAAAAAAGGTACAGGGTACACGGTACAGGGTAATGGTTATTTTTCAAATGTCGCTTTTTTAGGATAATCGATGGAATAATGTAATCCTATACTTTCCTTACGGCTCTGCGCATGTTTTATTATAATATATCCGACATTGATGAGGTTTCTCAATTCACAGATTTTCTTTGATATCAGTGAGCGTTTATAGAGGCTTTCTGTTTCCTGGTACAGAATTTCAAGACGAACCATTGCTCTTTCAAGGCGAAGGTTAGATCTTACTATTCCCACATAATTACTCATAATCATCTGTACCTCCTTAATGCTTTGTGTAATAAGAACCATTTCCTCGAGATGTGTGGTGCCTTTATAGTCCCATTCAGGTATCGCTTCCTCGACAGATAGTTCATCAAGCCGTTGTGCCGAGTCTAATGCTGCTCTGTGTCCATAAACCACAGCTTCAATCAATGAATTGGAAGCCAGCCTGTTGGCTCCATGCAATCCTGTTGAAGATGCTTCTCCAATAGCATAAAGTCTGTCAATATTACATCTTCCTTGATTATCCACTTTAATGCCTCCGCAGGAATAGTGCTGCACAGGTACCACTGGTATCATATCCTTAGTAATATCGATTCCCCTGGCCAGGCAATGTTCATATACATTAGGAAAATGATCTTTCAGTTTTTGTGCTCCCAGATGGGTGCAGTCGAGCCATACATGATCATCTCCCCATATTTTCATCTCGTTATCAATTGCACGTGCAACAATGTCTCTTGGTGCAAGAGAACCACGACTGTCGTACCTGTTCATGAATTTTTCACCCTGCATATTTTTAAGTACAGCCCCGAATCCCCTGAGTGCTTCTGTAATGAGGAAAGAGGGTCTTGTTTTGGGATCATAGAGAGATGTCGGATGGAACTGAACAAATTCCATATTTTCTATTGTTCCTTTCGCCCTGTATACCATGGCAATACCATCTCCTGTTGCAATTTCAGGATTAGTAGTAGTAAGATAAACATTGCCAATACCACCGGTTGCAACAACGGTTATTTTTGAAAGGAACGCTATTACTTTCTGGTTTACCAGGTCGGCGACATAGGCTCCGAAACATTTTATATCAGGATAATTACGTTTAACAATCTCACCAAGATGATGCTGGGTAAGAATCTCGATAGCAAAATGCTGTTCATAGATATCGATATTCTTATCCTCTTTTACTCTTTGTATAAGTGAGGTTTGGATAGCCTCACCTGTTTTATCCTTATGATGTAAAATTCTTGGTTCTGAATGACCGCCTTCTCTTGCCAGATCATAACTGCCGTTACTTTTTTTATCGAACGGGACTCCCATGCCAATCAGTTCACGTATTCTTTCAGGAGCCTCTTTTACCACCATTCTTACCACCTCTTCATCACAACATCCGTCACCTGCAACAAGTGTATCATGAATATGTTTTTCAAAATCATCTGATTTACTGAAGAC
>CAZDOM010000062.1:0-14292 GCA_964507015.1 uncultured Rikenellaceae bacterium
CTGCAACAAGTGTATCATGAATATGTTTTTCAAAATCATCTGATTTACTGAAGACCGCAGCAATACCACCCTGGGCATAATTTGTATTAGTATCTTCAAGTTTTGCCTTGGTTATAACAGATACTTTGCCATATTTTGAAGCTGTGAGGGCAAATGTAAGTCCTGCTATACCTGAACCAAGAACGAGAAAATCGGTTTTTTTCTTCATGATAAATTACTAAAACTGATGGTAAAGATAGCAAATATGATCAGATGTATTCTCAACTATACTGTCACAGAGTCACATGTACTCACCCCCCGGCCTCAGCGCAGCGAAGGAAGGGGGTGAGTACATGTGATCACTATGCAAAGAGAAGATGCCTGCAGAAGAACCTCCCTGATTGTAAAACCAAACTTTTTAGATTACTTTTGCCTTCCGTATCTTAACAACAAAAGTTATTATGGCTCAGGAAGATGTATTCAAGAAGCTGATTGCACATTGTAAAGAGTATGGTTATGTATTCCCCTCGAGTGAAATTTATGACGGTTTAAGCGCAGTATATGATTACGGGCAATATGGTGTTGAACTGAAAAACAATATCAAAAAATACTGGTGGGATAGTATGGTCCTGCTAAATGAAAACATTGTAGGCATTGACTCAGCTATTTTTATGCACCCGACTATCTGGAAAGCTTCGGGCCATGTGGATGCCTTCAATGATCCCCTGATAGATAATAAAGACTCCAGGAAAAGGTATCGTGCCGATGTGCTGATCGAAGAACACCTGACCAAAATTGAAGAGAAAATATACAAGGAAATTGAAAAAGCAAGACAGAGATTTGGTGATACTTTTGATGAGCAAAAATTCAGGGAAACAAATCCTCGTGTTCTTACCAACCAGGCAAAGATTGATGAAATAAACGGACGTTTTATAAAGGCAATGAATGATAATGATCTGGCAGGACTGAGACAGATCATTATCGATAACGAGATAGTATGTCCTGTATCAGGTACGAGGAACTGGACAGAAGTGAGACAATTTAACCTGATGTTTGCCACTGAAATGGGATCAACCTTAGAGGGTGCCAGCAAGGTTTACCTGCGTCCCGAAACAGCACAGGGCATTTTTGTCAACTTTCTTAATGTACAGAAGACCGGAAGAATGAAGATACCTTTTGGTATTGCCCAGATAGGTAAGGCTTTCAGGAATGAGATAGTTGCCCGGCAATTCATCTTCAGAATGAGGGAATTTGAACAGATGGAGATGCAATTCTTTGTAAAGCCCGGCACCGAGCTCGAATGGTTCAAATACTGGAAAGATTTAAGGTTAAGATGGTTCAAGGCTCTCGGCTTTGGTGATGATAAATATCGCTTCCACGACCATACTAAGCTCGCCCACTACGCAAATGCAGCTACTGATATTGAATTTAAATTCCCGTTTGGATTCAAAGAGGTGGAGGGGATTCATTCACGTACCGATTTCGATCTGAAACAACACCAGAAGTACAGCGGAAAGAAGATGCAGTATTTTGATCCTGAGAAAGGAGAATCATATATACCTTATGTAATTGAGACATCAATAGGAGTCGACAGGACATTCCTGCATGTTATTTCAGGAGCATATCTTGAAGAGGAGCTCAAAAAAGAGGATGGAACAACAGATATGCGGGTAGTACTGAGACTTCCTCCATTTCTTGCCCCTGTTAAACTTGCAGTGATGCCGCTGGTAAGAAAAGACGGGCTGCCTGAAATTGCCGAAAAAATCATTGATGATCTTAAGTTTGATTTTAACTGCCAGTATGATGATAAGGACTCAATAGGCAGGAGATACAGAAGGCAGGATGCCATCGGAACACCTTATTGTATAACTATTGACCACCAGACTATTCAGGATCAAACAGTTACAATCCGGTACAGGGACTCAATGAAACAGGAAAGAGTCTCAATAAGCCAGCTTAGAAATTTAATAAAAGACCTGGTATCAGTTACCGAAGCCTTGAAAAAGATATAGAATCTTTAATTGTTGGAAATTTCTGCAATTATATCAACCTATAACAGGGCCAGGTTTTTGCCCGGTTTATTTGATTCAATAAAGAATCAAACTCTACCCTCAGGCAATTTTGAGGTCCTAATCATAAATAATAACTCTTCTGACAATACGGAAGAATTATCACTTTCATTTGTGAATAACAATTCAGGGATTACCGTCAGATACTATGATGAAACAAACCAGGGATTGTCATATGCAAGGAACAGGGGCATTAAAGAGGCTTCTGGTGAACTGTTGACATTTATTGATGATGATGCGATACTCTCGAATGACTTTTTAGAAAATACTGTTGAATTCTTTGATAACCACCCTGATGTGGGTGCTGCCGGAGGAAAGATACTACTTCAGTTTACAGGAGAAGAACCTTCCTGGAATAACATCTTCCTATCACCCTTGCTCGGATATTTTAATTATGGGGATAAAACCAGGCCATTTAAAAACAATTACTTCAGGGGATCCAATATGACCTTTCGCAGCTCACTTTTTAAAATACATGAACCATTTGATACAAGGTTGGGCAGAAAAGGAGATTCTCTTACTGGCGGAGAAGAGAAAGAACTTTTTTACAGATTGAAGAGCAATGGTGTTCAGCTATGGTATATTGCTGATGCTATTGTATACCATCTTGTTCCTGATGAAAGAACATCTCCTGAATTTATTAAAAACCAGGCATATGGGACCGGTAATAGTAAGAAAATACATGCCCGGATCGGGGGTAAAAATATTCTTTTAAAAGAATACCTCATTGAAATCTCTAAATGGATAATATCGTTTTTTGTTTCCTTTTATTATATAATTACCTTCAGGTCCAGCAAAGGCATTATGCTCATTAAATTCCGTTACCATGTTAGCAGGGGATTGTTAAACGGGAATATTTAATTTTAAGTAGAATAGATGGGATGAAAAGTGATACTATTTATATTATTGGGAACGGTCCAAGTCTGAACAAAATAGAGATCAAAAAACTTAAAGACAAAGACACTATCTCCTTTAACAGAGCCTTTATTGCTTACAATGACTGGGGATTTTACCCAAAATATTATATGGTTGCGGATGTCGTGGTACTTGAAAATATTAAGGAAGATGTCAAAGAGCTGATAAAAAGTTCTCCCATTGAGAAATTTCTTCTTCCAGTTTGGTCAAAATCATTTTTTGGAAATGATGAAAAGATTATTTATCTGAATTTCACTAATTCATGGTTATTTAACAGACGAATATGGGGAAGAAATTTTAACAGGCTAAGTATCATTGCCAATGTCGGGGCAACGGCAGTCCCGATTCTTAAAATACTTGGTTATAAAAACTTTATTGTACTGGGAACAGATTGTAATTATATTGAAGATAACATCAAAAATGTTGATATTGAATACAATCCTGATGAGAAAAGCGGCAGGAGAATCGTTTTTAAATCCTCGGGGAATAGTGATCCGAATCATTTCAGGCCTGATTATTTCGGAAAAGGAACTGAATACAGTAAACCTCAACAGATGAACCATTATAAAGGATGGGAGTTTATTGCAAAAAGGATGAAAAGGAAGAATTTAAATATAATTTTATGCAGTCCCGGATCAAAGCTTACTGGTCTTTTTAAAGAAGCCCAATTTGAGGATATCATACAAAGATATTAACTGTAACTCATGCCTGATGAACCTCGAGAAAGCAAAATATATACTGGAAAATACTGATAATCTTGAGACTTTATTCAAAGATCCTTTACTATCAGGATTTTCAGGTAATAAGATTATTGCGTTGCTTCAAAATCTTTCAACATGTCTTAATCCTGATAATGAAATCTATCTCGAGGTTGGTGTTTTCCAGGGATTATCCTTATTATCTGTATCAAAAGTTTTTAGTGGTCAGACTTATGGAATAGATAATTTTTCTCAGTTTGATATCGAGAAGAAAAACTATGATTTAATTAGTGATCATATTACCAGGCTTGGATTAACTAATGTAAATATTATTAATCGTGATATGGAAGCAGGACTCCAGAACCTGCCGGAATATATTCACGAAAGAAGAATAGGTTTATTTTTTATTGACGGACCACACGATTACCGAAGCCAGCTGATGTGCCTCTTATTAGTAAGACCATTTTTAAGTGAAAACGCAATAATTATAATTGATGATAGTAATTACAGGCATGTAAGGCAGGCAAATGCGGATTTTCTAACCCTATTCCCTTCATTCAAACTTGTATGTGAACATTATACATCAGCTCATCCGATGAATATGCCACAGGATGATAGAAATGAAGCAATAAAAAACTGGTGGAATGGAATAAATGTAATTGTCAATGACACTCAAAATATTCTTCCTGGAAAAAGGATCAGGACTTTTGATCTAAGAAATCTTTTTTATAATGACCACAAGATACATTCCTCCAGATATGCTGATTGTGCACCTGAAGCCATGACGGTTACACATGTACTGAAACCATTCAGACCATTAAAACTCATTCTCCGTCTTATTAACCTTTATAAAAGAATCAAGAAATCGGATCCTGTATTCCATGGTAAATACAGGCATCTTAATACCTGGTCAGATGATCTTGTTTGAGTTCTATTCAATTTGTAACTTTAGTTAATTAAACAGTGCTGTGGGAGTAATAAAAAGACAGTCGATAAAGGGTACTGCCTATTCATACATAGGATCTGTAATCGGATTTATTACAGCAGGAATACTGTTTCCAAAGTTCCTGGGCACAGAACAGATCGGGTTACTCAGCCTTCTTGCCAGTTATGCAACCCTGTTTGCCGTTTTTGCCAACCTTGGATTTAATAGTGTGGTAATCAGATTATTCCCATACTTCAGGGACGAAAAGAACCAGCATAACGGCTTCTTTTTCCTTACGATACTTGTTGCAATTTGCGGTTTCCTGTTATCTCTCCTATTATTTTACCTCCTTAAACCACTGATAATCAATGATAGTATAGAACAGTCTCCCCTTTTTGTTGATTATTTATATCTTGTTCCTCTGCTTACATTCTTTCTGCTTGTTTATAATATTTTTGATTCTTATAACCGTGCGTTGTTTAATGCCACATATGGAACATTCCTGACAGAGGTTTTTCAACGAATAGCTATATTGTTTATCCTGATCCTGTTTATTGCAGGATTCACAGGCTTTAATTTTTTTGTACTTCTGTATGTTGGTGTATTATGCCTTCCGGGTATTCTTATATTCTATCCTCTTGTCCTGAAGAAAGAGGTGTTTTTCACTCCGCAATTGAGTTTTATCAAAAAGGACCTGCGCAAAGAAATCATAAGCGTCAGCACATTTGGAATTATAATCGGTTACAGTAACATTATAATTCAGCGAATTGATACTATTATGATCAACTCAATGATCGATCTGAGTGCAACCGGTATTTACTCAATCTCTCTTCTTTTCGGTAGTATTGTATCCCTGCCGTCACGTTCATTAAACAGGATATCTTCAACCATAATATCTGATGCATGGAAAGCAAATGATATCGATACCATCAAATCTGTATATTACAAAAGTGCTCTTAACCAGACCATTATAGGAGGACTTGTCTTTGCCGGGGTATGGGCTAATATCGGTAATGTATTTCACATCCTGCCATCAGATTTCCTGAGTGGTAAATACGTAATTTTCTTTTTCGGGCTGTCAGCTATGATTTCAATGATCTCAGGTGTAGATAATCAAATACTAAACTTATCGAAAAGCTACAGGTATAATACATACTTTACATTGATTTTCGGATTATTGATTGTAATCACAAACCTGATACTTATACCTGCAATGGGCATAGTGGGTGCGGCATTGGCAGCTTTTCTGTCGAATACCATTTATCACCTGATGCAGATGATTTTCCTTTATATAAAGTACAGGTTATTCCCTTATGATATTAAAATGATCATAGTGCTGGCCGTTATTGTTTTAACATATCTATTCAGCCTCCTTATACCTGAACTTCATAACTTTATCATTGATATTTTAGTTAGAAGTGTATCAATGACTATAATTTTCGGATTGATGATAGTATTCCTGAAGGTCTCTGCAGATGTCGATAACATCAAGGTGATTATAATTAACAGGCTGCGTTCATTTCTTAAATGATTCACATTATGAATATATACCTTGTAGGATATGTACCGAAATATTTTTTCAGCAAGAAGCACACAAATTTCTGGCCGTGGAATTATCTTGCAGAAACATTCAGGCAACTTGGTTATGATGCATATCATTTAAATATAAATAAGATAGATAGAAACAAGCCGGGACTTTATATCTGTTGGAACAATCCTGATACCATAGAACTTATAGAGAAATACAAACCTCACAGAGATAGTATCATTATTCAGAAACTTACAAGTTTTGATACCGGGGCTGAAAGCCTTAACCGTGAATGGACAGAGGATCCTATGAAATTCTTCAGGGAATGGCATTGGCCGCAATATCAAAAACTTGACCTGTTAAACGAATCCGGTTACCGGTTTTATGCCTTCGGTGCAAAAACTGACATAGATAGCTTCCCTGAAAAGAAGAGAATCGTTAATAAATATTCTGACAGGATCTTCTGGATCCCCTGGGGTACAATGACGGTTTCGTATGAAGACATTATGAAAAGCGAACCGGTTACTGATGGTTTCATTTATGATTTGGCTTTTGTAGGGTCGAGGTGGGGTTCTCGCTACAGGGGTAATATTTCGGAATGGGATACCTATCTCCAACCCATTATTGATATGACAGATAAAAGTTATATAGCCGGCAAAGGTACTAAAAAGGGTCCTGTATCGGTCGAGGAACATGTAACCGCCCTGAAGAAAGCAGCATTGTGCCCGATAATACATGCAACATCATGGAAAACAGAAAAGGGTATAATGGACAGGTTCTGGACCGTTTTTTCACTCGGCAGGTTTGGAGTTACTGACAATGAGGGTATTCTTGAGTTTTACGAAAAGAAAGAAGTTGTGCTTGCCCTTTCACCCGAAGAATATATCGATAAGAGCCTTTACTATATGAAGAATCCTGCCAGGCAAAAACCATATATCGAACATGCTCTAAGGCTGATAAAGGAAAAATACAATCAGCATGAGGTATGGAAAAGAATTTTAAAGAGAATTTTTTCGGAATAAGATGAGAATATGCCTTTGCAACTCGCCCGGAAAACCGAAAGGTGAATTTTTTGACAAGATTATATGGTGTCCTCTGTCAGAAGATATTGTACACATCGTCAGATTCCTGCGAGATACTTATAAAGATAACATCAGCCTGCACCTGGAATCTGTTTTCAGAAAGTATTTTGAAGGGGAATCTAAACCGGATATAATATTCTTTGAGATTGAAGAGGTTTCTACGATAAGCAAGGAACGGTTGATAGCATTTTATTCCCAGAGTGACACATTAGCAGTAAATACTCTAAGATTAATTTCCGGCAATCCGGATTACAGATATATTAATTATGTCCCCTGCGGGAAAAAAGAGGAGGCAGACTCTTTCTTCAGCAAAAATAATATCCCTTTTATCAGCTATTCATTCAGGCATCTTAAAGAATCAAACCCCGATATTCTGGTCCTGTACAACGACTGGACAAAAGCAGCAATCAGGATAATAGCACAATGTCATCGACTTAAAATCCCGGTTATCTGTATCCAGGAATCGAGTATTGATTTTGGAGATTCATTTAAAAGAATGCAGTATGCTGATGATGTTATCATCCAGGGAATCAGATCAGCTACTTTACTGCCCCGTAAACATTTCTTCCTTGCCGGAAATCCCAGATATGAAGTTCTAACGGTAAAGAAAAAACCTGCAGAATATGTACTGGTAAACTGTAATTTCACCTATGGGATTTTTGAAGAAGTGCGTAAAAGCTGGCTCGATGATGTTATATCAACACTTGATGAACTTGGAATTGAGTATTTTATTTCACAGCATCCCAGGGATACAGGTGACCTTAGCGACTATAAGAAGCATGTAAAATCTTCCGGCTCCTCAGTAACAAAACAGATTGATAAAGCCGGTCTTCTCATTACACGTTTCAGCAGCCTGATACATGAAAGTCTTACACGGGGAGTACCGGTTGTCTATTACAACCCTCATGATGAAAAAATGTTTTATGAATTCGGGTTTAATCCTGAATTTCTTGTAATGGCCAGAAACAAAAATGCGTTAAAGAATTCTATTTCAGAGCTTTATGAAAAGGATATTATAAGTAAGGCCCTGGAATCATATCTGACTGTACATTGTCTTCCTTCACAGACAAAACCTGTATCCAGTATAAACTACCTGTTGACGAAATATACATTCAAAATCCCGGATTTCAGTTTTAAAGATCTCCTGCATCTTATACTCTATCACCCTGTGATGGTAAAGTATCTCGGCAATTTCAGAAAATTTTTATATGGGATTCCTGAACCTGAAAATTGATTCCGCCATCAGGAAATCATCCTCATAATCGATATCGATGGATTCTGTTTTAGCCATTTCAAACAAGAATGGTTTAAGTCCGATTCGATCATTAAGCTTCAGATAGTTTTCCCTGCTGTTTATGAATATAGCGCTGTTGATTTCATATAGAGTATCGACCTGTTGCGACCTGGGCCATTTAGTTTCTCCTTTTTCGTAATTCACGGGTTTACCGGACTTGTCCCAGATATGAACTCTTAATGGTGTTACTGAAAGAAGTGAATCATTTTCATTTGATGCTATGGCCCTGAAATAATCATTTATTGCTTTTATATATAATGATTCTCCTGTAAATGGAGAAGTTACATGTGTCCATAGTATGTGTGATCCTTCGATTATTGATGCTGCATATTTAATAAGATCGTCTGTTTTTGCTTCTGAAGTAGCAAGTTCAGGTGGCCGGATATCTATTTTCACTCTTTCTCCATACTGTTTACCGATATCGATAACTTTCCGGTCATCAGTACTCAGTACAATAACATCTATGAGACTGCACTTTGTTAACTGATCCAGCTTTATCTTCAGCAGGCCTCCTTCAATGCCGGCAAATTGTCTCGTATTTTTGTTTTTTACTCTTTCACTGCCGGCCCTGCATGGCAGGAAACATGAAACTTTCATCTGACTCATTTAAGTTGTGTACTGCCAGGATCATGGAGAAGCTTGGAGATACCACCGTCATATTCAATATATGCACCCGTCAGGAAGATATTTCTTTCACACAGAGTTTTAATCAGCCGTGCAAGTTCCCTGGGATCACCTATCATATCGGCCGGATGGAATTGCTTTAACTGGTTGTATTCTTCTTTGGTCAGACCGGCTTTTAACATGGGAGTATCAATGGCTGCCGGTGCAATGCAATTGACCATTATATCAGGTGCCAGTTCAAGGGAAAGGTTCTGAGTCAGTGTTTTCATTGCCCCTTTCGTTGTTGCATAAACAACAAAATCTTTCTTACTCTGCGATGCATGAATGCTTCCTATATTCACCACACTTCCACCGCTCAGATATTTATGCAGCTTCTGAACAAGCATAAAGGCTGCTATAATATTTACATTTACACTCTCATGCCAGTCGGCATATGTAAATTCATTAAATTTCTTTTTGATCTGAACTGCGGCATTGTTGATAAGTGCATCTATTTTTGTCAGGCCTGCTTCTGCCAGTTTCTTTTCAATAGTATTAACTGCATTTTCAACAGAATTCAGGTCGGTGGTTATCTTAATATCAGCATTAGAGAAAGATTCCCTTTTATCTGTACCTATTACAAACCAGCCTTCATCTTTGAAAAAGTCAACGAGTGAACTACCTATTCCACCCAGACAACCGGTTATCAGAATTACTTTTTTATCCATATCTGTTAAATATTTGATTTAATCATTGAAATTGAATTCAGATGTACATCCCTCCAGGCCTTATGTCCTGAATTTGTATTATGGCTTAATAATATACAATTATCCATTTTTCTAAGCACCGAATCTGCGGGAAGTGGTTCATTTTCGTAAACATCAAGCCCTGCATAGCTTACTCTCCTCGTTGTAAGTGCTTCAATGAGGTCATCTTCCTTAATTATTGGTCCCCGGGCCGTATTAATAATAATGATACCTTCCTTCATTTCATTAAAAAGAGATCTGTCAACAAGATGATAGCTTGTAGGATTAAGATCACAGTGTATGGTAAGGACATCTGAAGAAGCAAGTAAATCTTTTCTGGTTACCCTTTTTCCATAGAAAGCAGGGTTCAGTCTCTTTAATTCTTCATCACTTTTTATATCATGCCACAGGATATTTTCACAAAAAACGGATAGTTTTCTTGCTACTTCAGAACCTATATTACCATAACCAAGGATACCAACAGTAATCTCATTAAGAGTATACCCTTTTGGCTTATACCATTTGCCATCATGCATTAACCTGCTATTCTCATCTATTTTCCTCAGAATAGAGAGCATGAGCCCAATAGCGCTTTCCGAAACCGGTATTGTAAAGGCATTAGGAGTATTGAGCACTTTTATTCCCTTTGATTCAGCATAAGATTTATCAATTGAATCAATACCCGTTCCCCATTTTACAATAAGCCTTAGTTTATCGGTTGAATCGATCACTCTTTTTGTAATCCTGTCATCACCACATATTATCCCCTCAACTCCGGCACTAAGGATATCGATCATCTCATCCTCTTCAAATCGTTCCACCACTTTTGGTATAATAACATCATACCCGGAAAGATGATCCTTATAATCTTCCCATTCAAGTTGCAAATAGGGTGCTGTAACAGCGATCTTCTTCACTCTAAATTATTGTTTTCTTAGGCCAGAATGCTGTAAAACAATGATATAAAAAAGCATTTTGCGTCCTGTTAAGATATGTAAAAATAACTAATTTTGTTTTATTTTATTTTGTACCGATATTAGAGACTGATGATGAAGAATTTAAGATTACCTGAGTACGGAGTTTATATTATTGCTGTTCTGATCTTTACAGCACTTTCATTTATTTACTTTTTTCCTGTTCTGGAAGGTAAAAAGCTGGTTACTAACGACAATAATGTATATCGTGCATCAGCAAAAGAGATCATTGAGCACAGGGCAAAATACCATGAAGAGCCGCTATGGACAAACTCAATGTTTGGGGGTATGCCTGCTTATCAGATATCAGTAAAATATAAAGGGAATCTTATCAAGCCTTTCCTGAATTCCCTCCAAATATTCAGGTTTCCTGTAGCAGCAATCTTCCTCATGATGCTGGGTTTTTACATTCTCCTGCTTGTCTATGGAGTAAATCCATGGATTGCCATTCCGGGTGCAATTGCCTTTACCTTCTGCTCATATAATTTCATAATTATAGCTGCCGGTCATAACACAAAAGCTTATGCTATTGCCTATATGGTTCCCATGATTGCGGGTATTATCTATGCAGTCAGGAAAAACCGGCTGGCTGGAGCTGCTCTGGCAGGTGTGTGTCTCGCTTTTGAGTTGATAGCCAATCACCTGCAGGTTACATATTATGCCCTGCTTATTGTTATTGTTTATGGTATTTCAGAACTGGTGTATGCTATTAAAGAAAAGAGATTGCAAGGATATTTAAAGTCTCTGGGTGTTCTTGTAGTTGCAGTGGTCCTTGCTGCCGGCACCAACTTCACACATTTGAATACCACCCTGGAATACACAAAGTATACCACCAGAGGGGGTTCAAACCTTACACAGGATGAAAATAAAACAGGTCTTGACAAAACGTATGCTACAGACTGGAGTATAGGCATTGATGAAACGCTGACACTTCTTATCCCTGACTTCATGGGTGGGGGAAGTTCAATACATTTCGACAGGGGCACAGAGACATATAAAACACTCCAGAGCTACAGAGCAACTCAGTTAGCCCCGGTATTAAATGCATATCGTGGTGAACAGCCAAGTACTTCTTCTGTATATGCCGGCGCAATTGTTGTCTTTCTTTTTGTACTTGGATTATTTATTGTTGAAGGCAGAGAAAGATGGTGGCTCCTGGCAATCACAATTTTATCCATTCTACTGTCATGGGGGAAAAATTTCATGCCCCTGACAGAATTTTTCCTTGACTATTTCCCCGGGTATAACAAGTTCAGGGCTGTATCCACTATTCTGGTTATAGCAGGATTTACAATACCTCTTATGGCTGCATTGACTTTGAAGAAAATTTTCCAGGATGCCATTGATAAAAAAATATTTACCAGGTCTGTCTTCTGGTCTGCAGGCATAACAGGCGGTATTTGTTTGTTATTTGCTCTTTTCCCTGATATTGCAGGTAGCTATATCTCATCAAATGACTATGCACTTTTTCAGCAGCTCAGAATCACACCCGATGTGCAGAAAATCTTTGAAACAGCTTTTATCGCTGACCGGAAAGAGATGCTTCAGTCGGATGCTTTCAGATCACTGGTGTTCATTGTACTTGCGGCTGGCTTACTAATGGCATACTATCACAAAAAGATAGCAATGAAATATACAATCGGTATTCTTGTACTTCTTTTACTTTTTGATATGTGGCCTGTGAGTAAAAGGTTTCTCAATAAGGACAATTTCGAAAAAGCTTCAATAGCATCACAGCCATATCCTATGACAATTGCCGATAAGGCAATTCTTGAGGATAAATCTCCTGATTACAGGGTCCTGAACCTTTCAGTTTCACCATTTAATGATGCTTCAACATCAAACTGGCACAAGTCAATAGGTGGTTATCATGGTGCCAAACTTCAGATTTACAGCGAACTAATAGAGAATGGACTCATGCATGATATTACTGATTTTGCCAATACTTACCAGAAGAACAGTAATCCCGGTTTTCTGCCCATGGAGCTTGCAGGAAGCCTGACGAGGGCAAATTCCCTGAATATGCTCAATACAAAATATATAATTATTGATCCTCAGGGATTGCCACTAAAAAACAAAAGCGCCCTTGGAAATGCATGGTTTGTAAATTCTTACAGAATAGTCGAAAATGCTGATGAAGAGATAAGTCTTATCAACAGTTTTGATCCCTCCAGTGAAGCGCTGATTGATAAGAGTTTTAAGCAATACCTGTCAAAAGAAAGTTATACTGCAGATTCTTTGCGAAAGATAGAGCTTACTTCATATAAGGCAAATGAATTAATATACCATTATTCGTCATCAAATGAGGGTTTGGTGGTTTTTTCCGAGATATATTATCCGGCAGGATGGAAATCTTATATTGACGGTACTGAAATACCCTGCTTTAAAGCTGATTATGTTTTGAGAGCAATGGAAATCCCTGCCGGGGATCATGAGATAATATTCAGATTTGACCCTGATTCCTATCGCACCGGTACCAGGATATCGTTTGCAAGCTCACTGCTGCTAATACTTCTCTGTGCTGGTTCCTTATATATGATCTCCCGTAAGAAAAAAACAAGTATCGAATCTGATGACAACAAAGCATAAATGTCTGGTCTGTAACAGTCAGGATGTTAAATTCGACCTGAAATGTATAGATCATCTGACAGACAAAAATAATTTCGATATTTATAAATGCCTGGAGTGTGGATTCAGGTTCACAATGGATCCGCCATCTGAAAAGGAGATAGCAGAATACTACGATACAGGGGATTATATTTCACACAGCGACTCTAAAAAAGGTCTGATAAATATCCTCTTCCATTTCACACGTAAAGTTATGCTTTACAGGAAGAAAAATATTATTAGTAGAGCAACAGGATTAAAAACCGGGAAAATCCTGGACATAGGATGCGGAACCGGCTATTTTGCATCTTTCATGAAAGAAAAGGGCTGGGATGTTACCGGACTGGAACCAAATGAGAAAGCACGTAATTTTGCTATCGATAATTTTGGTTTGAATGTTGTTCCGGGGATAGAAAATATATCTTCCCCCGAAAATCATTTTGATTGTATAACATTATGGCATGTATTTGAACATTTTCATGATCCGCTGAAATACATGTCTTTCATTCATCGATTCTTAAAACCTGGTGCTGCTTGTATTATAGCCATGCCTAACTGTGGATCATTTGATGCAAAATATTACAGACAATACTGGGCAGCATGGGATGTTCCCAGGCATTTATGGCACTTTTCACCGCATGTTTTTAAAATATTTGCTGAAAATAATGGGTTTAAAATTACAACATTAAGAAGGTTACCTGCTGATGTGTTCTATATCTCTATCCTGAGCGAAAGATACAGAGGTACAAATTTACCTTTTATTTCAGGTTTGATAAAAGGACTATGGTTCTCTTTATTAACTCTGTTCCATAAAAAAGGAAGTAGTTCGTTGATATATATTATGAAACCTCACCCCCTCCCGTCCCCCTCTC
>CAZDOM010000062.1:14392-17516 GCA_964507015.1 uncultured Rikenellaceae bacterium
GGAAGTAGTTCGTTGATATATATTATGAAACCTCACCCCCTCCCGTCCCCCTCTCCCAGTGAGAGAGGGGGAAGCTGATTATTTTATCTTAATATTCTCCTTCTCCAAAGAGGAAACAGCAAACTTTGGAGAAAGCAGGCTTTCAGTCCCTTGCGATTAATAATTTCTTTTTATACACCTGTGTTATATAATAGATAATCTATAAGTCCCTCTCTCTCTTGGGAGAGGGGGATTTAGGGGGAGAGGTCAATACCTATCCAGCCACCTGTATCTCCGGGCTGAGTCACCAAACTTCAATGCAACGGTTATTTCATGAGTTCCGTATGTTATTCGTTGTATCTCCTGCAGGGTGAAATCAAAGGAGTACCCGAAGAAGAGATTGAGATATTTAAGTCCCACTGCAGCTATCATTGCCCCGCTTGTTCTGTAAGATAATCCGGCCCAAACCGACTGGTCATAGATATAAGTTAACCCAATATCTACTTGTGGTTTAAGCTGTTCCGACATCACAAAAAGAAATGACGGTTCAAGTTCAGTATAGGTATTGAGTGAAAAACTATAAGCCCCGAAAAGATAATATTGCCTGTAAATTTTAACATTATGATATGCCGCATCGCCAATTTTTGCTGCTGCCTCAAAAAGCTGATCGGCAGAAAATCCTACACTGTAACGTGAATTAAGAAGATATAAACCGAATGAAGCATCAGGTACAAACATACCCCGGCGCAGATTACTGTTTAACCATGGTTCATTTGGATCTTCAAAATTTATTTCTGCTTCATCAATTTTATAATGATATCCTGTGAAAGCAAGCCCCATTGATAATTGTGTTGTGTTTTGAAGCCACATGTGATATGAATATGAAAACTGGAAACCTGTCCTGTGAATGATACCATTCTTATCACTGAAGACATACCCTCCCAATCCTACTTTGCCGTCATATTTGGGACGGTAAATCTGCCTCCGTGCACTTGTCTGTTTCAGTATATAACTGCGTTTAAGAAGCCTTGTCTGTACACTGAATGAGTATGTTCGCGGTGCCCCATAATAACCTACCCATTGTTCGCGTGCAGTAATATTCACACTTGTGTAGCCATCACTACCTGCTACTGCAGGATTAATAAGAAACTTATTGAAAAGATACTGGCTGTAAACAGGTAATTGCTGTCCTGAAACCAGGTTTCCTGCCAAAACAAACAATAATATATATACTAGTCGCTTCACAAGGGTCTTAAGTTATTACATTTTTATCTCACAATAGTAATGTTACCTACAATTGGTTTAGATCCGTTATTCAGGTCAATTATATAATGATATGAGTCAACAGGCAACAGTCTGCCGTTGCTTCTGCCATCCCATGGCTGCGGATACCCTTTTTCTGAACGCCAGACAACAATACCCCACCTGTTGAATACTTTGACCTCAGCTTGTGGATATAACTCTATCATTCCGATATGCCATTCATCATTAATAAGGTCGCCATTCGGAGTAATAGCATTGGGAATAATCAGACATGACTCATTCTCCGGTTCAAGTTCAATAGTATAATCAATAAAACAGCCATTCAGATCGGTAACAGTTACTGTATACCTTCCGCTGTAAATATCAGTGATATCCCCGGTAGTTGAATTATCAGACCATTTGTAATTGTAATCCGTTCCAACCACGCCGCCGGTGACAGTCAGCCTTATCTCACCGGTTGGAGTGTCAGGACACCATGGCTGTGTGATTTCATACGAGCCCTTAAGCGAATCAGGCTGTGTAAGTGTAATTATTGTATCACCCAGACAGCTGTTTTCATCAGTGATTATCAAACCATACTCGCCTGCCGGCAGACCTGATCTTGAAGCAGAAGTTAATCCGTCGGACCACAGATAGCTTACATTACCAACATTATTTAAAGTAGAGAGGTCTATTGTACCTGTACTGTCTCCTGTACAGTTAATATTGTATCCACCGGCAAGACTCGAAGATAATGTTACTTCCACAGTAAGTCTGTCGGGTTGTGTGAGTTCAATAATCTCAGTCTCTGTACAGTAATTTGAATCGGTGAGTACCATGGTATATTGTCCGGCCCTCAATCCTGTTATATACCTGTCAGAAGAAGTATATCCGTCAGGTCCTGTCCAGTTGAAAATGTATGGAGGAGTTCCGCTTGTGGAATTAATATTTATAGTACCGTTTGACAAACCATAACAGCTGACATTATATCCGGTAAAATCGGACAGTATCACATCATACAGAAGTGGTGGCGGCAGGTAAATTCTGGTGGAATCAGTTATAGTACATCCATTGATATCTGTAACGATAACACTGTAATATCCTTCCCCGAGACCTGAAATATCCTCTGTTGTCGCACCATTTGACCAGCTAAAACTGAATGGTCCGACTCCACCGGTAATAGTCAGGTTGACAGAACCATTATTGAATCCCGGAGGATTACATGTGATGTGTGTCGGAACAAGAGATATTGCAAGAGCCTCCGGCTGTGTAAGTGTAATATCTGCTGTGGATACACAGTTGTTGGAATCAACAGCTACAAGATGATAGGTCCCAAAAGTCAGACCTGTCTGATCCTCCTGATCGTCGACCAGTCCCGAACCATCATCAGTACTCCATGAATAGCTGTAATTGCCGACGCTTCCACCAGACAGTGTTATATCAATTGAACCTGTTCCTCCGTAACAATTAATATTGTATGATCCGTCCGTTGACGTTGATGGTATTGCGTTAATTGTCAGCGGTGCAGGTTCGGTAAGTGTAAATACCGGGTTAGGTGTCAGGATACACCCGTTAACATCTATAACAGTACATGTATAGGTTCCGGCAGCCAGTCCTGATAAATCCCTGGTGGTGGCTGTAAAGCCTGAAGGACCAGTCCACGAATAGAGGTAATTGCCAGATCCTCCTGTTATTGTCAGATTAATATAGCCGTCAGAGCCGCCGTTGCACGATACATTATAAGTACTGTCGTTACTCCATGATACTTCGCTGTCTGATAATACCATACCATCAGGTTCTGTTAATGTGACACTATCAGTATTGACACATCCTAACCAGTCGGTTATTGTAAGATAATACTTGCCTGCAGTGATATTGTCAATATGATCAAGATTATCCGGAC
>CAZDOM010000063.1:0-17380 GCA_964507015.1 uncultured Rikenellaceae bacterium
ATGAGAGCTGTTATTCAACGGGTAAGCAGGGCATCTGTAACGATTAAAAATGAGATCAGGGCTGAGATCGGGAGTGGCTTGCTGGTATTTGTTGGTATTGAAGAATCGGATAATGATGCTGATATTGAATGGCTTGCAAACAAAATCGGACAATTAAGGATTTTCAATGACAATGATGGAGTGATGAATCTTTCCGTTATGGAAACAGGCGGTGAAATAATGGTAATCAGCCAGTTTACACTTCATGCAAAAACAAAAAAGGGAAACAGACCTTCATATATCAAGGCAGCACCACCATTAATTGCTGTTCCGTTATATGAAAAGTTTGTTACTGTATTATCCGGACTTATCGAAAAACCTGTCAAAACAGGAGAATTCGGGGCAATGATGGATGTTAATCTGGTAAATAACGGCCCTGTTACAATAATCATTGATACAAAAAACAAAGAATAGTAGTTTATGCAGGAAGAAATAATGTCTCCCGATGAAAAATCACTTAAAAGATCTGTTCTGATCGTAACTGCATTTGCAGCTTTTCTCACTCCTTTTCTTGGTTCAGCTGTTAACCTCGCTCTGCCGGCAATAGATAAAGACTTCAACACCACTGCAATAGAGCTTGGGTGGATACCCGGCAGTTTCATCTTGTCATCGGCAATGTTCTTACTTCCTTTTGGCAGACTTGCAGACATTGTGGGCAGGAAGAAAATATTCACGTATGGGATATCTCTTTTTACATTATCGACTTTCCTTATAATTTTTTCATGGAACATTGAATCACTTATCATGTTCCGTATACTCCAGGGGATTTCAGGGGCCATGATCTTTGGTACAAGCCTGGCAATACTGACCTCTGTTTTTGGTCCCGGGGAAAGAGGCAGGGCTATGGGAATAAATATAACTGCAGTATATACAGGCTTATCAAGCGGTCCGGTTATTGGCGGAATGCTGACACATTATTTCGGGTGGAGGAGCATTTTCATATTTCTTGTCCCGCTGGGTATTGCTTCTCTTTATCTGATATTTAAAAAAATGAAGCCGGAATGGGCTGAAGCGAAAGGCGAGAAATTCGACTGGAAGGGATCCTTGATTTATGGAATTTCTATAGCTTTTTTTATGTATGGTTTTTCAAAACTGCCTTCTGTTCAGGGATGGCTCTTCCTGGGTTCGGCTTTAGTTTTTGCCATACTCTTCCTGTTATTTGAAAAGAGGATCAAAAATCCTGTTTTTGACATTAGTCTTATTCTGCGCAACAGGGTCTTTGCATTTTCAGGAATAGCTGCGCTGATACATTATTCAGCAACAGCTGCCACCGGTTTTTTCATCAGCCTTTATCTCCAGTATCTTAAGGGCTTTGATGCCCAGACGGCAGGATTCATTATGATATCACAGCCCGTTATGATGGCATTATTGTCGCCCTTCGCAGGAAAGCTATCTGATAGATATAATCCGGGTGTTATAGCTTCATGCGGCATGGGACTTACTGCAACAGGATTAATAATGCTTTGCTTTATAAGTGAACTGAGTCCGATATATCTGATTATCATCATGCTTGTTACCATGGGTATAGGCTTTGCTCTTTTCTCATCCCCTAACTCCAATGCCATCATGAGTTCTGTTGAGAAAAAGTATCTTGGCGTCGCGTCGGGTGTTGTCGGTACAATGAGAATGGTTGGCCAGATGCTTAGCATGGGAATAGCAATGATGCTCCTTGCTCTATATCTGGGACAGGAAGCTATTGTTCCAAAGACTTACCCCGGCCTTATTGCAGCGATGAGAACCGGGTTCCTGATATTCTCAGTATTATGTATCCTGGGTATTTTTGCCTCACTTGCAAGAAACAGGAAACTTAAAAAGAATAATGGCAATTCCTGATTAGTCAATAAATATCCCGGTCAGGAATCTTCAATTATCCTGTTGCCATTTGTGACAATATTGATCCTGCAATAAGCCCGATAAAGAGAATTACAATACTTATCAGGATCCACCACCAGGTCTTACGCCATGATGGTGTACTTATTTCTCCTTCATTACCTGCCAGGATAATCCATGCCTGATATCCTCGTTTTATAGCCCAGTGTTCATACAGGTATATCAGAATCTGAATCCTTTTTTATTACCGGTACAGAAAGTGAAAAACAAAGCCAGACTAACCAGTATTAATGCTGTCCATGATATTCCAATTACTTTGTTTATTTTTTTCGGAAGTTGTGCCTTTTCGAAACGCCGGGCAGCTTCTTTTTTATTCAGCAGCTGTCCCAATAGTTCCCGGGCCTTATCATACCGCCAGCAGGGATATCCATAACCATTGGAAGGATTTGCCACATTGAAATTTGTAGATATCAGGAATCCGTCTCCTTCCGGTTTCCGTATGAGGATTAACATCTACCCTTGGTAAGCCGTTTGCATCGTAAGCCAGTAACTTTTCATTTACCCCCTGTTGAGGATTATCCGGAGTACCGATCCAGATTACCCCGTATTTAGTTGAATCGCCAGGTTCTACCCAATAGTATGAGTCGGGATTGATATAGTCGTCATTGCCGCCAAAGAATATATTGCCATCCCTGGCGATGGTAATAACTGAACAGCCTGAAGGGATGTCCTGATTATCAGCAGATTCGGCTGATAATGTTTTCCCCTGTGCACATGTTTGTACTGAGACCGGGAAATTTACCAATCCAAAAAGGATAAGCAAGAAGAAGCCGGTTTTTAACTTAAAACGTGTCATAATACAGATATTTAAATTGTTTTTCTGATGTTATAAAATACAATTTCAAATTTATTATTTGGTTTTTCCCCGGTTAGTTTACAAAATTTATCTATTGCTTTACAGGATACTGTTTTCAATATACTGTTTTTATTTTTTTTCTTCACAATTTAAAATTTGTCAATAAAAGTATAATAAGAACAAAAAATACTAAATTGACCCGGTCTTTTTTCATGATCAGATTATTTGTTTTACCTGAAAACTATGACAAAATTATATCAAAAATCACTCAAATCGTGCCCTTCTGAAAATGAAATCAGGAAGGGACTTAAGGAGGTTGTTGCTACTATTCCCAAAGTTCCGGAAAAACGCCTTCTGATGAAAATACTTAATCTTATCGATCTGACCAGTCTTAATACTACAGATAGCAAAAGCACAATCATTCATCTGACAGGTAAGGTAAACGGTTTCCAGAGCAGGTTCAGTAATATCCCAAATGTGGCAGCTATTTGCGTATTCCCTAATTTTGTTTCAGTAGTAAAGGAAAAGCTTGCTGTGAAAAATGTAAAAATTGTGGCTGTTGCAGGTTCCTTTCCCACATCCCAGACCTTCAGGAGTATTAAGATAGCAGAATGTAAAATGGCTCTTGAGGCAGGGGCCGATGAGATTGACATCGTTATGCCACTCGGTTATTTTATGGTAAACGATTATGAAAAGGTTGCTGATGAGATCCGGGAAATAAAGGAAGCCGTTGGTGATAAAAATCTTAAAGTAATAATTGAGTCAGGACTACTTGATACCTACGAACAGATTTTCAGGGCCTCCATGATTGTTATGGATGCTGGTGCTGATTTCATAAAGACCTCTACAGGAAAAGTAAACATCTCTGCAACTCCTGAAACAGCATTTGTAATGTGCAGGGCAATCTCAGACTTCCATTCGGAAACAGGGATAAAAGTTGGGTTTAAGCCGGCCGGTGGAATTGTAACTGCGGCAGATGCTCTGCTCTATTATCATATTGTCAATTTTTGCCTGGGCGAGGAGTGGCTCAACAATAATCTTTTCAGGATCGGAGCAAGCCGCCTGGCAAATAATATTTTATCCGATATTGCCGGTGAGCGTCATGATCATTTCTAAACAGGATCAAAATATTATATTACAGGATTCGTTACGACAAAAACCAGATACTGTTAAAAAGAGCCTGGTTTCAGAGAGACTTGCAAATATTGAGAAAAAAAAAGTTGATACAATATCTGACGGAATAAAACCTGCTATAACCTTTTATGATCCCGGAAATTCTCTCCTCACAACTAATCCGGAATATTTAAATAGTTTCCCTTTTACTTTTTTAGAGACAAACACTGAGCCGGGATTCAAGAAAAGTGAGTTAATATTAAAAGATCTCAGGGAAGGAGAAAAACCTGCTTCGCAACCACTTAAAGAAGACTGGCTGATATTTATAGTTTTAATTGTATCTGTTCTTTATATTTTCATCAGTATAGTTTATAACAGGCTATTCAGTGATATGAAAAAGTTCTTCCTGTTCCGGGGAATAGGAGATCCGGCATCACATGATTTACAGGTTCTTTTTAACTGGAAGTCAACGATAATGAACCTGGTGTCATTCCTGAATATAGCTTTGCTGATATATTGTGCTGCTGATTTCTATGAGTTTATCCCGGAAATTATTCCGGGAATACTATTCTGGCTTATATGTGTTGTTGGGACAATCGCTATCATTACTATTCGACATATAATATGTACAGTTACCGGAAATATAAGCGGGGAAACAGATCTCTTCAATGAATATATAATTACCATATACCATTCATACAGGTATCTTGCAATAGTGTTTTTTATTCTTATAATTTTCATGTTATATACAAACTTCATTTCTGTTAAATCACTTTTATTTGTTGGCCTGTTTTCTTTTATCATTACCTATCTGATACGTATATTCAGACTCTTTTTTATTTTTCTTAAGAAGAATATTTCAATTTTCTATTTGATTTTATACCTTTGTGCGCTGGAATTTTTACCTGTTCTGGTTATAATGAAATACATTACAGGCCTGTTTTAGAATAATATTAAGTGATTACTTTGAAGTTAAACTAAAACTGTAATTCATTGAAAATTAGGAAGATTTTAGTGTCGCAGCCAGAACCATTGGAGGTAAAATCTCCATATTATGATCTGGCAAAAAAATACAATCTTAAGATAGATTTTAAACCGTTTATCCAAATTGAAGGGGTCTCAATTAAAGACTTCCGTCAGCAAAAGATTAATATTCTTGATTTCAGTGCTATAATTTTTACGAGCAAAACAGGAATAGATCACTTCTTCAGGATTTGCTGTGAGATGAGAATAACCGTTCCGGATACGATGAAATATTTCTGTATAACCGAGAATGTTGCTTTTTACCTGCAGAAATATATCGTTTACAGGAAAAGAAAAATATTCCACGGCAAAGCGAAATTCCAGGATCTCATTGATGTAATATCCAGGCACAGAGATGATTATTTCTTTGTCCCCCTTGCTGATCCTCATAATGCAGAAATTCCTGAATTGCTCGATAAAAACAACATCAGGTATATGATAGGTACACTTTATAAAACAATCAGCAGCAACTTTACCAAAATGAATGATTTTGAATATGATATCATTGTTTTTTACAGTCCCTCAGGAATAAAATCGTTAAAAGAGAATTTCCCTGATTTCGTGCAGGGAGATATAAAGATTGCTGCTTTCGGCCCTACAACTGCTTGTGCTGTTGAACATGAAGGGCTCAGGCTTGATATAGATGCTCCTAATTCAAAGGCCCCCTCTATGACAATGGCTCTGGATAATTACCTCAAGGATTATAACAGGAACCAGAAGTAAGATCATTTACAATAATCACCCGTGGCCCCGGGCTGATTGCTCGCACAGATACAATACATGAATTCCATCGGAGAAAAATTCTATAAGTCTGAGAGACTTTGCAGCCAAAAGATCATTAAATTATTATTCGATGAAGGTCAAGTTATATATTCTGACCTTTTAAAAGTTGCCTGGAACCCGAGTCCTGTACAAATTCCCTTTCCGGCACAGGTTGCATTCAGTGTTTCCAAAAAGGGATTCAGGCTTGCTGTTACCAGAAATCTGCTCAAACGCAGAATGAGAGAGGCATATCGTAAAAACAAACATATACTGTATAATTATCTTGAAAAAGAAAAGAATCAGATTGTTTTAGTCATCATATACAAAAGAAATAAAGTTGCTGATTATCAAACAATTGAGTCGGCCACTAAAGAGTTATTTGATAGAATAATACATATGATTAATAAACCCGCCGGGAAATGATAAAACGGAATATTCTTTATATTTTCGCCGTGCAAATAAAGTTGAAACAATAATGAAAAAAACAAGGATTAAAAGAATATTTATACTATTCGGTATTTTGATTTTTGCCGGAATTAGCACCGGGTTTTTGTTAATACAGGAATCGCGTGACTTCAGAATAGCAAAGAATCTTGATATCTTTTTTTCCCTCTTCAGAGAACTGAACGCTTTTTATGTCGATGAGATTGATCCCGATAAGATCATTAAATCGGGAATTGACAATATGCTTGAAACCCTTGATCCATATACAGTTTTTTACCCGGAATCCGAAGCTGATGAATTTACATTCATCACTACAGGGCAATACGGGGGAATAGGATCCATGGTAAGAGGAGGCGGTGATTATGTAGTAATCAGTGAAGTGTATAATGGTTTTCCTGCTGATATCGCCGGAATAAAGGCGGGCGATATCCTTAAGAAAGTAGATGGGGTTCCGTTGAAAGGAATGTCAACAGAGGAGGTTAGTGAAAAACTGAAGGGAAATCCCGGTACCGATATTGCAATAACAGTAGAAAGAAACGGGACAGAGAGTGATTATCAGATGAAAAGGGAAAGAATAATAATTCCACCTGTCCCATATTACGGAATGATCAATGATGAAACCGGTTATATACGATTTACCACCTTCACACAGGAGTGTGTACAGGAGGTTAAAAATGCGTTTGTTGACCTTAAAGAAAATGATCATGCTAAAAAGATAATACTGGATCTCAGGAGTAATCCGGGTGGTTTGCTTAAGGAGGCAGTCGGGATTGTTAATCTTTTTGTAGGACAAGGAAACGAGGTGGTCTCAACAAAAGGGAAAGTGAAACAATTCGACGAAATATCTAAAACCACAAAAGCTGCAGTAGACGAAAATATACCTCTGGCGGTATTGATTAACAGCAGTTCAGCTTCAGCATCTGAAATAGTCGCAGGTGCAATACAGGATCTTGACAGGGGTGTTATTGTAGGACAACGGTCATACGGTAAAGGCCTGGTCCAGATTACACGACCTCTTAGTTATAACACACAACTAAAAGTTACAACAGCAAAGTATTATATACCCAGCGGCAGGTGTGTACAGGCTCTTGACTTTTCACATCGTAACCCCGACGGAAGCGTGGGAATAATACCAGATACACTTATCTCAGAATTTAAAACAAGGAACGGAAGAATCGTCAGGGATGGGGGAGGTATTACGCCAGATGTTAAAATAAATCCCGAACCCCTCAGCCAGGTAGCTGCCGAATTATATCTCCGAAATCTGATCTTCGATTTTGCCACCAGGTACTACTGGACACATACTGATATAGATTCTGTTTCCAGCTTCAGCTTAACAGAAAAAGATTACAATGATTTCCGTAATTTCCTGGTAGAACGCAAATTCAACTACAGAACAGCTACGGAGGCTTCTGTTAATCAGCTTATTGCTAACGCAAAGAAGGAGAAATACTATGACCTCCATAAAGATATTTTTACACAGCTTGAAAAAGAGATAGTCCATGATCTTGATTACGACCTTACCCTGTTCAGGGATGAGATTACCAATATTATTGAAGAGGAAATTGTCAGCAGGTATTATTATGAACGGGGAGCAATTGCCTGGGGAATACACAAAGATGAACAGATACGTAAAGCTCTTGAAGTTCTTAACAACAATGAATTATACGGCAGAATTCTCGACGGGAAAAGCGGATCATTACTGGTAACCAGGAATGATAATTACAGGAACGACTCAGAGATTCACTGAGATTAATGTGCTTCCAGCCAGTTTTTTCCCATACCCCAGTCAACCTTAAGAGGTACTTTGATATGTGCGGAATCAGACATCTCATGCAGAACCATATTCCTGATTTCCTCAAGTTCCGGTTCACAGACTTCAAAAATAAGCTCATCATGAACCTGCAGGATCATCCTGGATTTATATTTCCCGGCTTTAATTTTTTCATGAATTCTTATCATTGCTATCTTTATAATATCAGCAGCAGTACCCTGGATTGGCGCATTTATTGCATTTCGTTCTGCATTGCCCCGTACTACCTGGTTCCGGGAGTGAATATCGCGAACATATCTTCTCCTGCCAAACATCGTTGTGACATATCCCTTTTCTCTTGCCTTTCTTATACTTTCATCCATATATAATTTAACTCCCGGGTAAGATGTAAAATAACCGTCAATCAGCTCTTTTGCCTCTTTCCTTCCTATAGTAAGACGCTCAGACAGGCCAAAGGATGAAATACCGTATATTATCCCGAAGTTTGCCGTTTTGGCTTTTGCCCTCATTTCCCTGGTAACATCTTTAATATCAACCCCAAATATCTTTGATGCAGTTGCTGCATGAATATCATTTTCTGACATAAAATCGGCTATCATGGTTGTATCCCCGCTGAGGTGGGCCATCAGCCTGAGTTCAATCTGTGAATAATCGGCTGCAAGAAACACATAGCCGCTGTCGGGGACAAAAGCCTTTCTTATTTCCCTTCCACGTTCTTCCCTGATCGGGATATTCTGCAGATTAGGATTGTTTGAGCTTAACCTGCCTGTTGCAGCAACGGCCTGGTTGTATGAGGTATGAATTCTCCCGGTTTTACTATCAACCAGTTTTGGTAGAGCCTCAACATATGTTGATAATAATTTTCTCAATCCCCTGTATTCCAGTACTTTCTCAACAATTGGGTGCTTTTGTGTAAGCCGTTGAAGAATCTCTTCACTGGTTACAAACTGTTTTGTTTTTGTTACTCTTGCCCTATCATCAAGCTTTAGCCTGATGAACAAAATATCACCCAGTTGTTTGGGCGATGATATATTGAACTCTGTACCTGCAAGTGACCAGATCTCCTTTTCGAGGTTAATTATATCATTTCTTAAGGTTTCAGTAAAAAGATTCAGTTCTTCTACATTAAGTTTAACCCCGCTCCGTTCCATCTCAGCAAGCACACTTATCAGGGGCATTTCAATCTCTGTGGCCAGTTCTGAAAGTCCTTCTTCAATTATTCTGGGCTCAAAGATATTCTTAAGCTGTAGCGTGATATCAGCATCTTCCACAGCATATTCTTTCAGCTGGTCAGCAGGAACAGATCTCATATTCTTCTGGTTCTGTCCCTTTTCACCTATAAGTGATTCAATGTGTACCGGGCTGTACGAGAGGTATGTTTCGGCCAGCAGGTTCATGTTGTGCCGCATGTCGGGCTCCAGCAGGTAATGGGCTATCATTGTATCGTAGAGGGGTCCTGATACATCTATACCATAATTACCCAGAACCTGTATATCAAACTTCACGTTCTGGCCGATTTTTAGAATTTCCCTGTTTTCAAGTAGTGTTCTTATTATTTCAAGCATCTCACGTGTTTCATCCCGTGATTCCGGAAAATGTACGAGATATCCCTTACCTTTTTGCCATGATAACGCAAGGGCAACAATTTCTGAATTAAGAGGATCTATATTTGTTGTTTCCGTGTCGAAACAAAATTCTTTTTGTTTTCCTGCCTCAGCGACAAGCTGCTTTAGTTCATTTAAGTCATTTACAAGAATATAATCATGGGGAAGATCACTAATTGTTGACCTGGTTGCAGTGATGTCGCTTTCGCCGGATCCGGAAAAAAGAGAAGCCTGAAAAGGTTCTACAGGTAATACCCTTGTGGCAATTGTTCTAAATTCAAGTTCATCAAACAATATTTTCAATTTTTGTACATCAGGTGCTTCAGTCTCAAGTTTTTCCTCGTTAAAATCTACAGGGACATTAAGAGCTATTGTGGCCAGTTTCTTTGACATTGTTATCTGTTCCCTGTTATTTTCTATTATCTCTTTCAGCTTTCCTTGAAGATTATCAGTATTCTTAAACAATTCCTCTACAGAATCATATTCCGCAATCAGTTTCATAGCTGTCTTGGGGCCGACTCCCGGGGCTCCGGGAATATTATCTGAAGCATCACCCATCAGCGCAAGAATATCAATGACCTGTTCCGGCCGTTCAACTGAAAATTCCCTTTTTATATCCTCAATTCCCCACCTCACAGATTCATTGCCGCTTCTCGATGGTTTAAACATGAAAATATTATCAGAAACAAGTTGTGCGAAATCTTTGTCAGGAGTCATCATATATGTAGTAAATCCCTTGCCGGAGGCTTTTTTCGCCAGTGTTCCGATTACATCATCGGCTTCATAACCCGGACAGTCTAATATGGGTATATTGTATGCTTCAAGAAGCTTCTTAATATAGGGAACTGATTTCTTTATATCCTCAGGTGTTTCATCCCTGTTGGCCTTGTATTCTTTGTACATCTCGTGGCGGAAAGTTGGTACGGGAGTATCAAATACAACTCCAATATGTGAAGGCTTTTGTTTATTGAGAACCTCTTCGAGAGTGAGCAGGAAACCAAATACTGCTGATGTATTAAGCCCTTTTGATGTTATTCTTGGATTCTTGATGAATGCATAGTATGATCTGAATATCAATGCATAAGCATCAAGGAGAAAAAGTTTCTTTATCTGTATATTGTTCATTATGTAACAATTTTATTCTTTGAACATTAGACCCCCGGTTCCGCTCTCGCGGGACTTCCCCCTCGGGGGATGACCCCCGCCCCGCCAAGGCGGGGCAGTCCCGCGTTAGCGGGAGGTTGGGGGGAATTCATTATCTGCCGCAAACCACTCTGCATAGGATCTTGCTGTTTCAAAAAGCCTGAGGTTGTGTAATTTGATCCCCCCGGGAATCTCTTTTACAAGTCGTTCTGCAAAATCAGAAACAAGGTTTTCACACGTTGGCTGGTAATCTACAACAACAGTATTGCCAAAAGCATTTTTTATCATTCCCAGTTTCTCCCGGTCAAAGTCACTGCTGACAACTACAGAATGATCAAATTGATTAATAATCGTATTAAGGACTATTTTCTTAAGTTCCGTAAAGTCGATTACCATCCCGTTTTTAGGATTTCCGACATCATTAACAGGTATTCCTGCCAGTGTTACAAACAACCTGTATGAATGTCCGTGTACATTACGGCATGGTCCGTCATAATTATTAAGAACGTGAGCCATTTCAAATGAAAACTCACTGGTTACCCTGATTATTTTATTCATGAATTTTGATAATAGGTAAATATCAAAATTAGTTAATCCTGATGAAAAACCGTAACTGATATTTATGCTTTAAGATTAAAATTATAATAACTGGTGTTCCATTGTGACTGATAATTAAGTAAATTTACCGGCTCTGCCGAAATATTATTTTAATAATATGGAAGAAAGCAATATAAAACTCACTTTCCCTGCACTGTTCAGGGAAACTGTCAGGAAGTATGGCAATTATCCTGCATACACTTTTGCAGGAGAGAAGCCTTTGACATACAACGAAACAGACAAAAGGATCGGGGCTCTTATGGCTTTTATTGAAAAAGCCGGTATTAAACCTGGTGACCGGGTTGCTATAATGAGCACTAATATGCCCAATTGGAGTGTTGTATATTTCTCCCTCACCTTCATGGGTGTGGTTGCAGTACCAATACTACCTGATTTTTCGGGAAAAGAGGTCTATAATGTAATTGAACATTCAGGTTCCAGGTTAATTTTTATTTCTTCTTCCCTCCTGTCTAAAATTGAAACCTCCAAACCTGAAAAACTCGAAACAGCTATTCTGACAGATGATTTTTCAATCAGTTTTTCAAGGAATCAGCTGCCAATGTTTGATCCTGAGGCTCAGCCGGAAAGAAAATATAATGTTGAAGAGGATGATCTGGCTTCAATAATATATACTTCAGGCACTACGGGACGCTCAAAGGGAGTAATGCTTACACATAAAAACATTTCATTCAATGCCATTAAGGGAGGTATAGTACAGCCTATTAATGAAAAGGACAGGTTTTTATCAGTACTGCCCCTGTCGCATACCTATGAAAATACCCTGGGGTTAATACTTCCAATGGTGTATGGGGCCTGTGTTTATTACCTGAGGAAGCCACCCACTCCACCTGTTCTTCTGCCCGCATTGGAAACAGTAAAACCTACAATAATGCTTACTGTTCCGCTGATAATTGAAAAGGTCTATTTCAACAAGATCATGCCTTTATTTAACAGAAGTTTAATAATCAGGCTTTTATATAAGTTGCCGTTCATAAGGAAAAAACTTAATGTTGTTGCAGGCAAGAAGTTAATGCAAACCTTCGGCGGTCATCTTAAATTTTTTGGTATAGGTGGTGCCAAGCTGAACAGAAGCGTGGAAAAATTTCTTCTGGAGGCAAAATTTCCTTATGCTATTGGTTATGGTCTTACCGAAACATCTCCACTGCTTGCAGGTTCAAATCCTGCGGCAATGGTTTTTGAATCAACCGGACCGGCTATTGAAGGAATAGAGTTGAAAATAAATGATCCTGATATAAAGACCGGCGAGGGTGAGATTTGGGCAAGGGGTGCCACTATAATGAAAGGTTATTATAATGAACCTGAATTAACAGCCGAAGTACTAACAGATGATGGCTGGCTGAAGACAGGTGATCTTGGATATCTTGATTCCAGGAATAATCTCTATATCAAGGGGCGTCTTAAAAATATAATTGTGGGTGCAAGTGGCGAAAATATCTATCCTGAAGAGATTGAATCGATTATCAATAATTTCCGCTATGTTGTTGAGTCTCTCGTTATACAACAAAAAGGGAAGCTGGTCGCTCTTGTACATTTGAATATGGAGGAGCTTGAAAAGAAATATGAGCATCTGAAAAGAGAAATGACTGAAAAATATGAAGAAAAGAAGGAGGAATTACTTGCCGAACTCCAGGATTATGTAAACTCTCATGTTAATAAATTCAGCCGCATCAATAAGGTTATACTACAATCAATGCCTTTCCAGAAAACAGCTACTTTGAAGATTAAGAGATATTTGTATACATAAGACCCCCGTCCCGCTTCAGCGGGACTGCCCCCTAAAGGGGGCTAAAAATCAACTTATTAATAAGATCTCAATACTTCCGTAAATTATTGAGGGTGTCTCAAAAGGTTGAATTTACCCTCAAACTCCCGCTAACGCGGGACGACTTGTTCCGCAATAGCGGAAGGCTCCCCAAGGGGGGCTTTATAAAATATTGAGTATAAGTAAATCCCCCTCCGGGGGCCTGTCTGCCGAAGTGTCAGCACAGGCAGGGATTTAGGGGTAAGATAAAAAAGGAGGCTTTTGAGACGGCCTCATTCTGCGAAGCGGAAGGGGGTATTATTTCACTGCTTTATTGTATCTCTCATTCACCACATCCCAGTTTACAACATTCCAGAATGCCTCAATATATTCAGGTCTTTTGTTCTGATACTTAAGGTAGTAGGCGTGTTCCCATACATCTATTGTCAATAACGGGGTACCTTTTATAAGTGAAACATCCATTAAAGGATTATCCTGATTGGGAGTACTGCCAATTGCCAGGTTTTTATCAGAGGTGACATATAACCATGCCCAACCGCTGCCAAAACGGGTTTTGGCTGCATTACTGAATGTTTCCCTGAATTTATCAAAGGAGCCAAAAGTCTTGTCAATAGCTGAAGATAGTTCAGCAGAAGGTTTTGTCGGTTTGTTACCCATATTTTGCCAGTAGATTACATGATTATAGTAACCTCCGCCATTGTTCCTTACAGCGTCTCCGGCTTCTGATACCCTGGCAAAGATCTGCTCAATTGGAGTGTTTTCCAGTGCTGTCCCTTTTATGGCATTTACAAAATTATTGAAATATGCCCTGTGGTGCCTGTCATAATGTATCTCCATTGTCCTGGCATCGATATAGGGCTCAAGTGCATCATAAGCATATGGTAATGCCGGGAATTCTTTTGTGTCAATTGTTGTCATATCTTTATTTTTTAGTTCATTAACTTGTCCTGACAGGGTCAATGCTGAAAATAAAATAACTGCAACACCTGTCACAATAGTTCTGAAAATTTTTTTGTCTTTCATTTTCATTGTTTTAGAAGGTAAACAAAACCCAGGAAACAATGTTCAATTCAATTTGTTTATGATGATTGATAAAACAAAAAAATTATTTAATATGCAACTTTTAATGTATTTTTGTCGTTATAAAAATAACCAAATCAGCACACATATGAAAAAAACACTCATATTATTACTTTCAGTTGTTCTCATGGCAGGACTTCTGACCAGCTGTAAAAAGAAGAAAGGGGATCCTCCTTCATTGCCGGATGATGCATCAATGTTAATTGATTTCAGCAATTTTGAGATCGGCAAATCGGCTGATCTGTTTTCTTTTGAAAAAGGTGTTGAAAATAGTAACTGGGAATTTGCCGCTATTGTTGCAGGATACTGGAGAACTATTCTTACAAGTACTTTGATTGTCCCGGTTTCTGCATTCAAACTGGCTGTCGACCAGACTCCTGAATGGCTCGAAGAAGATACCTGGGAATGGAATTACTCTGTAAGTGTTTTCTCTGTAGCATATAAAGCACGCCTGGTAGGACAAATAAGGGCTTCAGATGTAAAATGGACAATGTACATCACAAGGGAAGGAACGGGAGGATATCCGGAGTTTATTTGGTTTGAGGGAACCTCAGATCTTGATGGTAACAGTGGCCAGTGGATCCTCAACCATAGTTACACGTACCCGGAATCAGTACTCCAGATCGACTGGACAAAAAGCGGAGATTCAATGGGAACCATTAAATATACTTATATAAGGACCCTTAATGACAACCGCCAGACAGATCCTGCCAACGGTAGTTACATTGAATATGGAAAAACCAGCACCACTCTCGATGCATTCTATGGCATACATTATTACAGTACCAACTACCAGACATTCTGGGATGTTGATGTTGAATGGAGTACAGTAAGTTATAACGGGAGAGTAATGTGTTCTCCCTGGTTTGGTGATTCTGTCTGGCATTGCTGGAACAGCCAGCTGGTAAATATTACATGCGAATAAAAAGAACTCTATAAAGTTATAAGGGGGCTCTATCCGGGGCCCTTTTTTTATTTATTGTCATTAAAATTTTTGTTATTTTGCACAACTTTTATAAAACCATGTATGTCTGCAGGAAAGAAATCAATATTGCTGATAGCTCTGATACTTATTGTCGATCAGATCATTAAAATATGGGTCAAGACCCATATGGTTATGGGTGAAGAGATCCATCTTTTCGGAAACCGGGGTATGTTGCATTTCGTCGAGAATAACGGGATGGCATTCGGAATGGAGATGGGAGGCAGACCCGGGAAGCTTATACTCAGTGTTTTCAGGATAATTGCAATTTTTGCCATCGGATGGTTTCTTAACTCAATAATAAAGAAAAATGTGAACCTGGGCCTGATACTTGCCGTTAGTGCAATTTTTGCGGGCGCAATAGGTAATATCATTGATAGTTCCTTGTATGGAATGATCTTCAGTGAAAGTTATCTTCAGCCTGCAGTTCTCTTTCCTCCGGGAGGAGGTTATTCTTCATTCCTCCACGGGAAAGTGGTTGATATGTTCTATTTCCCTGTTATTAATACTCACTGGCCCGACTGGTTCCCTTTATGGGGCGGAGAATCATTTATTTTCTTCAGACCTGTATTTAATATTGCAGACTCATCAATAACCTGCGGAGTGATCTCAATTATCCTTTTCCAGAAAAAAATGTTCAAAAATTTCAATTGAAGCAAAATATGAAATCTGGAATCTGAAATCTGAAATTCCAAATTAACTACTCCTGACAACATTCACCAACTCCGGCAAGTATATTTTTAAGTGCTTTATGTTTAAGGAAATACCAAATATTCTTTCCTTCTCTTTTTGAGGCTAAAATGCCCTTATCCTTCAGTATAACAAGGTGATGAGATGCAACAGACTGTCCAATACCAAGCTGTTTATGTATTTCAGTTACCGTGAGTTTTTTACCATTCTCAAGCAGATCAATTATTGAAATCCGAACCGGATGAGCCATTGCTTTAAGCATTATTGCTGCCTTTTCAAGAGTTTCCGGATTTAACTTTTTTAATTCCATGTTGTAGATTTTTCTATACAAATATATCTAAATATGTAGATGTGTTATATTGTAATTCACTTATGCCGTAATCCCTGAAGTAAGTTTGTTCTTCCGTTAAAAGGATAATGTAAACCATGTTAATCCGAATTTGTTATATTTGAATGAAATAAAGCAGGATGTCTGTATTAAGCGATATTAAAAAGCCTGTTGCTAGTGAGATGGAAGAATTTGAATCCTACTTTGGCAGGACTATGGAAAGTAAGATTCCTCTTCTTAAAATAATCCTTAACTACATTTTGAGGCGTAAAGGGAAACAGATGAGACCGTTACTGGTCTTTCTAACAGCCAGGCTTAACGGGACTATTTCTGAAGCTACATTTGTTGCAGCAACTTTAATAGAACTTCTTCATACTGCCTCTCTTGTACACGATGATATTGTTGATAACGCACATGAACGACGCGGGGCATTTTCAGTTAATGCTCTCTGGAATTCTAAAATTGCTGTTCTTGTAGGGGATTATATGCTCTCAAAGGGATTACTTATAAGTGTTGAAAAGTGCCGATATGATATGCTTGAAATTGTCTCTGAGGCTGTAAAATCAATGGTGGAGGGAGAATTGTTACAACTTCAGAAATCAAGAAAACTAAACATCAGGGAAGAGGATTATTATAAAATAATTATCAGTAAGACGGCAGCATTGATTGCCGCCTGTACAGCAACGGGAGCAAGATCTGTTACAGAAGATCCTGATGCCATTCAGCTGATGAAAGACTTTGGAGAAAACATTGGTATCGCCTTTCAGATAAGGGACGATATTCTTGATTATGAGGCTAATGGGCTAACCGGTAAAACCGTGGGCAACGATATCAAAGAGAGAAAAATAACTCTTCCCCTGATCAATTCACTTGAATTGGCATCGTCTCTTCAAAAACGACAAATCCTTTCAATTGTAAAGAAGAAAAAAAAGACAAAAAAGGAGATAAATAAAGTAATCGATTTTGTCACCTCATCCGGGGGACTAGAATATGCCGAATTAAAGATGAACCAGTACCGCGACAAAGCGCTTGCAATACTTGATTCCTATCCCCAATCAGATGTCAGGGATTCTCTGACAAGTTTTGTATATTTTACGACCTCCCGTAATAAATGATTCTATTTCCTTATCAATTGGCCGCTTCAAGCTCTATCTTGGCGACCTTCTCCATGTCTTTCTGGTAATATCTTGATCCAAAATAAAATAGTACGGCGCCGATAAAAAGCATCAGCGGCAAAATTGAAAGTGCGGTTTCTATATTTGTTTTATCATATATGAGGCCCACAATCATGGGTGACATTGCAGATCCCAGCAGGTTCTGAACAATGACTGC
>CAZDOM010000064.1:0-17319 GCA_964507015.1 uncultured Rikenellaceae bacterium
CAGACTTATGGTCTGAAAATGTATTGTAAATCTTGTATTGTTCAAACCGGCCAATATCATGAAAGAGAGCAATTATTTCAGCCAGATTCAGTTCATTATCATTCAACCCGATCTGTTTTCCAATGTTGATGATTTCCTCAGTAACCCTTTCTGTATGTTCCCGCTTAATATCTATATTTTGTTGTAATTCATTGTTATCGAATTTAAATGTATTAATATAACTGGCGAACCAGTTTTTCATATCCGACATAATATCATCGCTAACAGTAATTATCATATATTAAATTGCTTAATTTAGATCATCATATAACGTCCCGTCAGGGAGCATAAAGTCAGGATGAGGCTGCCCTGTCTCTTCCATATGGTATCTGACACAGTTAGTCCAATCGCCTTTACAATACAGATCAATCCATTTTTTATCCAGTTTACCCTCTTCATAAAATGCTTTCATAGGACATACCTGATACCATTTACATTCTTTAAACTTAATTGTGTTTTTCCAATTCTTCATTCTGCCAGATATCATCTATCATCATTCTGTATAATTTAGAACGAACGCCCTTAGATCTTCCATTTCGAATCCATATCTCTTTCTTAACCTTCCAAGCCGTTCGTTTGCATAACTGACAGGAACATTTATTGCTCCGGCCAGCTCCTCAACACTTATGTTATACCTTGCAGAGACTTGATGAAGTGTCATAGTCCCGTCTATATCAACCTGGTTATGATGAAGAGGTTCATTATCTTCTTTAATTACAACATCCTTCTCATCGAAAGGTGCAGTTGAATTATTTGCTTCAGATTTTAGGGTCAAATTATCAGGGATCCTGTTCCGGTGGAGATTCCTCTGATGTTCTGCGACTTCAGGTTTTACTAAAATCGGGACAATTACCAGGGAGGTACTCAGGATACAAACAAACAGAGCAATGATCCATCGCATTGTTTTGCCCGGGATCATTCTTTTATAAATGGAAACAATTGAGTTCCAATGAAATATTAAATGAAATATCAGTAAGAATACCATCGTAAGGGCAAGGTATAAATGAATTGCCCCCCATTGATGACGATCAAGGCCCCAGAAGAATAATTCTGTATTTGTCCCATATATTTCATTTATTTTATAGCCTGGCAGAAGTACAAACTTCATAAGGAATCCAAGGCCTGCAACAGACATAAGCGCTAAAAACATCAAGGTGTCAATCACCAGATTGAGTTTTGGTTTTATTTTGCTCCAGTTTTCCATAGATTTATTTTAATTAATTGGCAAATTTAAACGAACATTTGTTCACTTAAAAATTTATTAAATTAAATTTGAATAAAAATTCCTATGAAAATATCAGTACTGACAGATAATAGTGCGGGATCCTTTACTATGGCAGAACATGGATTGTCATATCTTATTGAGTATAATGGCCAACGAATACTATTTGATACGGGTCAAAGCGACATGTTCATTAAGAATGCAAAAACGATGAATGTCAGTTTGGATAATATTGACCTGATTATTTTGAGTCATGGTCATTTTGACCATGGCAACGGGCTGGAACATTTTAAAGGAAGGGACCTGATTTGCCACCCCGGTTGTTTTATAAAAAGATATAGCAAAAAGGGTCATACATATATTGGTTTGAAAAATTCCCGGGAAGAATTATCGGAATTATTTAACTTATTCACCACTGTGGATCCTGTTAAAATTTCGGAAAAGATCTTTTTCCTTGGTGAGATTCCCAGAATTACTGATTTTGAGTCAAGAGATACAACTTTTATCAAAGAGGATGGAAGCCCTGATTTTGTAACAGACGACAGCGCTCTTGCCATGGTTTTGCCGGAAGGATTATTTGTTATTACAGGATGTGGCCATGCCGGGATTGTCAATACCCTTGAACATGCTAAAAAAGTAACAGGTATAAATACTCTTTACGGAATAATGGGTGGATTTCATCTTAAGGAGATCGACCTTCAGACAAAAAATACTATCAGGTATTTAAAGGAGAATAAATTAAAACATATTCTACCTTCTCATTGTACAGAACTTCCTGCATTGTCAGCTTTCTATAAGACCTTCAAATCCAAACAGGTCAAAACAGGAGACAAGTTCGAATTCTGAGGAATCTCATGCTTATTATTAGAGATCAGTAAAAAAAAATACATTGAAGTGAACATATGTTCATTATATTTTGTATATTTGTAGAATAAAACCAGGAAAAAAGGGTTGAAGAAGAAATAATTGCATGATTCTAAAGCCAGTAAACAATAAATGTTAAACTAAAAAATAAAAGATTATGCCAAAAGGAGACAGAACCGGACCATCGGGACAGGGTCCCGGAACCGGAAGAACGTTCGGATTGTGTTACGGATTTGATTCACCAGGATATACGAAAGGTCCCGGGAGAGGAATGGGAATGGGATTTGGATTTGGCAGAGGAATGGGACGCGGCAGGGGATTCGGCAGAGGATGGGGTTATAATGCTCCCTATCAGGGATTTGCCCCTGGTAATTCCAGAATATCGTCAATAAGTAAGGAAGATGAGATCAAGCTTCTTAAATCAGAAGCTGATTCGCTTAAGCAGACTCAGCAGGACATTGCAAAGCGTATTGCAGACCTGGAGAAACAAGAAAAGTAAGTAAGTAAGGTATTTATTTCAATCGGGCTTTTGATTAAGTTTTTGAAATTATCTTTTCAGCAATTTGTTCAAATGCGTTGACAACAGATTTGTTCTTCTGACTGAAGACACTTAATCCTTTTTCGGCTGCTTCTCCTACTTCCATTACAAGAGGTATCTGGCCAAGTAATTCAGTGTCAAACTCCTTTGCCATTTTAAGACCTCCACCTTTGCCAAATATGTAATATATCTCATCAGGGTGCTTTTCAGGAGTAAACCACGACATATTCTCAATTATCCCCAGTATTGGCGTCTTGAGATCAGGATTTGTAAACATTGAAGCTGCTTTACGGGCATCATTCAGCGATATATCCTGTGGAGTAGTAACTATCAGCGCACCTGTCAGGTTAAGTTTCTGGACAGTTGTAAGTTGTATATCACTTGTTCCCGGGGGAAAATCGACGATCATATAATCAATTTCACCCCACTGTGTATCCTCAAAAAGCTGTGTAATTGCTTTTCCTGCAAGTGGACCTCGCCATATAAGTGATTGATTTTGAGCAATAAAAAAACCTATAGAGATAATACTTACACCATATTTTATTACAGGGAAGAATATCTCCTTATCTCCTAAAGCAGATACTTCAGGCCTTACATCTTCAATACCAAACATCTTTGGAATGGATGGTCCGAAGATATCTGCGTCGACAAGAGCAGTTTTCAAACCGTTTCTTGCAAAGGCAATAGCCAGGTTGGATGCAACAGTTGATTTACCAACACCACCTTTTCCTGATGCAACAACAATAATGTTCTTTACTCCCTCCATGGGAAGCTTTTCAAATAATTTATCTTTATTCATAGTTTATTATTTAATATATTGTTCCAGATTCTTTTTATTTCCTTATTAACTATATTATCAGGATTATATTCGATAATACTTTTACCTTTTACCATCGACTCAACCATTTCAGTTTCGAATTGTAATATTCCTTCTACCTTAAAATTATTGTCAGCACACCATTTCTTTATCTGCTCTGTCAGTGAAGGATTCAGATCCCATTTATTTATAATTATTGATGGTTTGCGGCCTGATTGAGTTACAATACCTGTTGCCCTCTGCAGATCATGAAGTCCGGAAATAGTAGGCTCCGTTACGATTATAACTTTATCTACTCCTGTAATTGTTGAAATAGCAGGGCACCCTATTCCGGGAGGACCATCGAGTATAATATTGTCAATACCATTTTCCTTAGCAATTTTTTTGGCTTTATCGCGTACCATATTGACCAGCTTTCCGGAGTTCTCTTCGCCCGGGGCAAGACGTCCATATACCATTTTACCATTGCGAAATGATCCTGAGTACATACGGCTTTTATCATTTGCTACCATATTGATTGCGTTTTCAGGACATATCCGGGAGCAGAGAAAGCAGCCATCGCATGAGATATCTGAGATATTTACTGTTTCCTCTCCTTGTGTTATTGCATCAAACCTGCAGTATTCTGTACATAATCCGCAGTTTGTACATTTTTCTGCATCTAAAACTGCCTTATGACCCGATACATAAATCTCCTCATCGTCATGTACGGGATTGAAAAGCAGATAAAGATTAGCTGCATCGACGTCACAATCTGCAATTACAACCCTTTTGCCGGTGGTTGCAAAAGCAGCACTTATACTTGATTTCCCTGTTCCGCCCTTACCGCTTATTACTGCTATTTCCATATTGTGCAAATATAGTCTCAAAAACTGCTAATAACTGTTTTTTAAAAGGCGAATCATTTTCTGATACCAGTTTGCCATTTGAATATAGACCTGCAATTTCTCTACTGAATGGTATTTCAAGAAGCAGCTGAATATTTTCATTCAAAAGGTATTGTTTTACTTTGTTATCTCCAATATTGGACCGGTTCAGGATTACCCCGAAAGACTTATTTATTATTCTTAACGTTTCAACACTCTGTTTTAGATCCGAGAAACCAAACGGAGTTGGTTCGGTCACCAGTATAACATAATCAGCAGCAGAGACTGTTTGTATGAATGGACATGATGTTCCCGGAGGTGAATCAAAAATGACTGTCTCTCCATTGTGGCCGGCCATTTTTATTGCGGCTTTAATAACAGGTACCGGAGACATGACCCCGATACGGGTCCGGGCCTCAATGAGAGTATAATCATTCTTAGTCCTGTACTCAATTACATTGCCCAGGGATACGGGTTTTTCTGTAATTGCCCCATACTCGCATGCAACACTGCATGCTCCGCATCCGTGGCACAGATCTTCGATTACATTGATGATCCTGGAAGGGGGGATTAAAAAAATTGCATTATAGGTGCAGTATTCCCGGCATTTTCCGCAGTAGGTACATAGACTTGTATTGATAACCGGGACCTGCAGGTTAACCTCAGTTCTCTCTTTCTCCGTAGTTTCAAAGAATGCAAGTGCATTAGGTGCTTCAGCATCACAGTCTATAAGCATAGTACTATGATTATTCTGGAGAAGAGTGTTGAAAATATTTGTTGCGATGAATGTTTTTCCTGTACCTCCTTTGCCGCTGGCAACTGCAATTTTAATCATAACTGCGACGGGTTAACTCGTCTGCCATGGTAGGCTTAACTGACTCCTTAAGGAATTTATTATTCCATGTGTTCAGATTGGTGTGGGTGATAAAATATTTCCGGGGTATGGGGTGAGTGCCAAAAATTACCTTTATACCGTATTTCTCTGTTATGAACTTTTTGAAGTATTCCATATAAGGACAGGGCGGATATCCAACAACAAAACCTGTAGCAAAATGTATATGAGTGACCCCGTTTTTCTGCATCTCTTCAGGAGCATATTCAATATTGCCGCCGGGGCAGCCTCCACAGGTAGTGAAAGCAGCAATTTCAATTTCTTTATTTTTATAGATTGAAAAAGCTCCTTCACGATTGGCAGCCGATCTGAAGCATTTCCCCCCTGCACAGGTTTTAAATCTGTCACAAATTATTATACCTATTTTGACTTTTTTCATCTGTAAAAAATATTCTTAATGTGATTTAAGGACTACTGGTTTTTCCGGTATTCCCATATCTTTACCGTTATCCCCTTTATATTTGTTTTCCGGTTTATATACAATTCCCAGCTTGTCAAGCAAAGGTTCAACCGTTACCTGGTGGACTTGCAGGCCTATATCCCAGGGATCATATCCTAACAGAAGTCCTGCAATCTCTTCATAGGTCAGTACCGGTATTCCATACCCGTCTTCACCATAAGTTTTGCCCTCCTGTTCTGCAATTACATATTGCCAGCGGTCGAGGAAAAAAGTACACCCCGGGCAATTGGCAATAATCAGATCAGGTTTATAGGGCAGCATTGAATCAAACTTAATTTTTGAATTTGTGACTGAATAACCTCTGTTCGATTTCAGCAAGTATTGCCTGAAGCCAAAGCCGCAGCAATGACGTCTTTCCGGATAATCAACCTGGCTGCCTCCCCAGTCATCAATCATGCCTGCAAGCACGTAAGGATACTCAGCTCCTCCAATACCATGTGCCGGAAAGATCTTTGCATAATGGCAGCCAATGTGATCAACCACTTTAAGAGGTTCACCTGTTTTTTTATTTACCAGTTTAAATTTCGATTTTGCTGCTATCTCCTTCCGGAACTTATAAATAACATCACTGGCATGAACAAGATTTTCAGGTATGGTAAAATCCTTGCCGGTTGCCCGCTTAAGGGCTTCCCGGGTCTTTTGTTCTGTTTCAGGGAAATGCTTCCATGTCTCCAGCATTTCAACATAAATGCCAAATGAAGTGACACAGGAGACAACAAAATTCTCATATCCGGCTTCGTTCATCAGTGCAAACTGCCTGGCAACCACTGTCATTATGGTTTCCATCGGTATTAATCCCGAATGATACGCAATACCCGTGCATGTTGTTTGCCTGGCATCATCATAAATGTCTTTACCAAGAACATCTGTCAGGATATTCATAAACAGATTTTCTGCTGCAGGGAAGATATTTTGCCTTATGCAGCTTCGTGCAAAATAATAGTGGTCATCAGCAATCTCTTTCTGGTATGTTGCCCATATTTCATTTTTCCCCGGTTTCATATTTTATTCGTTTTCATTATTTATAGAATTCTTGTCTCCCCCCTTGAGGGGATTTTTAAAATTTGTGATTTTTATTCATTGTATAGGAACTGCCAGTATTCATCTTTACCTCCCTTAAATTCCTTGCCAAGCTCTTTTGCCTTTTCAGATGAGTATTTTTCGATCTTTTCGAACCGTGCTGTTCCGCCTGTTTCATCAAATATCTTTTTCAGGTCATCAAGTGATTCCTTAGCGGTATTGCGAAGAGTTCCGGCCTGATCTTTATTATAACTTGTTTTCAACCTTTTCAACATGGATTTCCTGTTTTTACGTAACCAGTCCCATACAGGGCCCTGCTCCGGATAGGTTTCAAGATCAACTTCATCGATATAAACGCAATAGCCGTATTGCAGAATGTGATCACCCACGGTCCGTTTAATGGCAAGCTGCTTTCTCCCCTGCTCACTTTCAATAAAAAAGCCCGTTTCAATTGATAATCCCCTTAATGCCTGGATAATATAACATGGAACATTGCCACGGGGGCATCTTGTTTTGCATGACAAACACTCTCCGCATCTCCAGATGCTGTCACCTTTTAAAAGCTTCTCCAGTTCTGCTTCATCTTTTTCCTGGACAATATTTACTATCTGGCGCGGATCATAGTCGCTTACCGCGGCTGCCGGACAGATAGCAGTACAGATGCCACAATTAAGGCATGCTTTCAGGCCTTCCTTGTAGCGAACATCTTTTTCCAGTTCATCATATAGGGTTGGCATAGTATTCAGGTTTTAATGATATTCTCTTGTATAAAATCTCTTCCCCTTATATATTGTTGATTTTATAAGTTTTTGTCTGACAAGCGATTCAACAATATTAATATCAGCATTATCCTTTTTAAGAAGCTCATTAAGTGTGTCCTCCCTTAAGGGATGCACTGCTGTAATATTCAGGATATCTTCATAAATATTTCCTGTATAACCTGTCCCTGTTCCTTCAAAGCCAGTCAGAAATTCTGTTTTGATTTTATTAGTGGTGAATATATGCCAGGCAAGGTTCAACTTTTCAATATCAGGAGGTTGTACTCTCTTTTCAGCAGGAGGCCTGGTTGGTACTGACAAATATGCTGTGTCAGGATCTATCTCTTTAATTATTACGGAAAGTGCTGATAAATTATTAAGTGTATCATTCACCCTCTTTATTATCATTGTTTCTATGTTAAGATTTCCTGTATACTCTGCTGCAAATGATCTGAAATATTTTAAATGATTTGAAAAATCGAGTTCAGGATAGGGTCTGTTGATCATCTGCCAGGTTTTATCGTCTGAAGCATCAATTTTTAATGACACCCAGTCGGCAAGAGCAAGATCATCTCTGACTGATTCATCAAACAGGAGGGAGGCATTAGAGATGACAGCCACAGGGATGCCAGTTCTTTTCAGTAATGCGATCGATTTTCCAAGGTTTTTATCCAGTGTCGGTTCTCCGTTTGAAACAAATGTGAGGTAATCAGGATAATTTTCTTTGCTGATACGGCGGAGATGTTCGCTCACTTCCCTGAATATGATTTCAGGATCATAGAATGTGTCCCTTTTGATACTTGTTATTTTGGTTTTTCCAACCTGACAGTAAATACAATTGAAGGAACAGACCTTGGGAGCAACAATATTGTTTATTCCAAGACTCATTCCAAGTCTTCTAGATTGTACAGGGCCGAAGCTTATCATCTTCTATCCATTAATTAATGTTTCAGGTTTTTTGTAATGAGATTGTTGAATACAACAAAACTGCCCTTTTCAACATTGATGAATTCGGCCATCACATCGCATTTCACCATCAGCAGGTAAAAGATCCTTTTATCATTAAGAGGAATTAGTCCTTCAAGATTACCCTGTCCCTTTGATATGATAACATCGGCTTTCCTGAAATAATGCTGAAATTCACTGCTGGATGCAGCCGGGATGGTTGAAGGTGCATCATGTCCATTTGAGATAACTCTAACCTCCCTGTCAATACCTGTATAACCAGCGTCTTCAAGAGTAGCATCATTTATCACGGGGCCTCCGCGTACAACATATACCAGGTTTTTATGATCAATAGTCCTGATAAAATATTTATCAAATACTATCTCCCCGGCATTATCTCCAAGGTATAGGACAAGTTCTGCATCTTCAATCCTGGCTCTCAATAGTTGTGAATGATCAATAGCGAATTCAGATGACAGGACTTTATCGACTGTTGATTTAAGATCGAAATTATCACCGGCTGCAAAATCTATTATATTTCCTGCGATAGACAATCTTAATGCAGTGTAGAATGGATCCCGCGAATCTCTTATCGTTTTTTCCAGGAGAGGAGCCATTGACAGAGCCAGGTCGTTATTTTCCCTTTTTTCATCCTTATATGGATCAGGATTATGAGTATATCCCCTTAATATAGCGTATAGTTCACTGGAAAAGGTGGGTGCGCAAAAATTGTTGCTGTTTTGCTGATAGAGCCTTATCATATCCTGTGTAAAGCTATACTTTGCTTCATTTGAGATATTCTCTTTTATAAGAAGCTTCTCAAATGCCCTTGCAAAGCAGTAAAAACAGCGGTAGTCCGAGATCATCAAATTGATTTATTAATGGTCGCAATAATTTGCTCCTGCAACAAGAGTGTTATTTATCAGATCGTTGGCCAGTTCAGATGGATCTTTGATCTGGGCTCCGACAAAAACATTTATTTTATTCTGGTTAAATAAACCTATAGCCCTCTGACCTATACCTCCTGCAATGATATCGGTTACACCTTTTTCTGCAAGCCATCCCGGTAATATTCCCGGTTCATGCGGTGGAGGGGTAACCATAACCTCGCTGGTTATTCTGTTATTATCAGTTTGAATTATCGCAAATTGCTGACAATGACCAAAGTGTGAACATAATATCCCGTTTTCTACCGGGACAGCGATGCATTTTTTCATGTTATAGATATCAATATTAATTTATACTAAGTCTTGTTATTGTACAGACAGGTCTGAGACCTGTCAATACGTTGTAATTTCTGAGACCTGTCTTTACACATTATTATTTTTTATCCTCCGCTTTGCAGACGTTTCCCTTTACCTTTTCCTCCGCCTGACTGACGGCGTTTTCCCTCGCCTCTGCCTAATTTGGATTTGTCTTCTTCGCTAAGTTTCTTTTTGCAGCGACCAAGGCCTCTTCCTGTTTTTGGACCCTTCCCTTCAGGGCCTGTTCCATTCATACGTGGCATAACTCAAATTTTTAGTTTAACATTTCTATGATTTCCCTGATACTCTTTTCAGGTTCTTTAAGAACAATCATCTGTATCTGAAGTCTGTCAAGAATAGATTTGATTTTAATTCCGAATTCACCGGATATAATTTTCTTAACATTACGTGATGCAACAATTTCCACCGAAGCTGGGCCGGCTCCCTCCTGTACCTCTTTGTTGGGATTGGGAAGGAATTCTATACCCTTTGTTTCGGTGTCATAAATTACAAAATAGGAACAGCGTCCGAAACGCTCATCAATTTTGCTTTCCAGATTGTTTCCTTTACTTGTGATAGCTACTTTCATATTTTTATTATTTCGTGGATAATTCTATATCTTCAATGCCTTGTTTATAACTCCGGAATTTTACACTTCGACACAAAGGACAATCTTTGACCTCCCTCTGTTTGGCAGGATTATTAAAGACAGCTCCGCATTTTCCACACAGGAACCACTCACTGTCAAAGTAGATTTTCCCGCCCTCAATAATTATTTGCTTACCGTTAACAAATGCTTCTGCAATTTTAAACCTGGCCCTTGCATAAATACGTGTCAGAGTCGGCCTTGAGACATTCATAACCAAAGAAGCCTGCTGATGATTTAACATCTCAAAATCACAAAGCCGGAGTGCCTCATACTCTTCAAGATGCAGAAAAACAGTCTTAGCCTTACCGGCACTGTTTTTACCGCCGTAAGGTCTGAATCCCGATATCACTGGGGGATTACTTATTCTCCTGAGTCTGATAGGTCGCGGTGACATTTATAATGATCAATAGTTCATTACAAAGATAATGAACTATAGCTCATAAACCAAATGTTTAATGCATAATTAAATATAATATTGTCTATGAATTATCTAACATCTACAATTCCGACGCGAAGCGGAGGAATCTTATATATTAAGTTAAATAGCGACTAGTCAGATATCCGGGATATATTCAGGAATCTATCTTATAGTGACTTTCAAGGATGCCGGAGAACAATTTTCCTGGTACTAATCTTTTTATCACTACAGCCATTTTTTGATCAAAAGAACCTATAATATAGTGCTGTTTTGGATTTTTCTGTTCGACAATTCTTATTATTTTCCTGGCAAGTAATTCAGGGTCCCGGCCGTTAAGCTCATCTTTTTCGATCACCTTCAGTGTCTTTTCGAATTGTTTATGATAAGGATCTTCAGGACCTGTCGCTGCAAGAAAATTCCTGCGGTTAAGAGTATTATTTGTATGGAAGTCGCCGGGATTTATCAGTATAACTTTGATATTGAATTGTTTAACCTCCATCCTCAGGGCTTCACTGAAACCTTCGATCGCATACTTGGCTGCTGAATAGAGTGCCTGGAACGGTAACCCCATCAATCCGCCTATTGAACTAAAATTGATGATTTTACCTCCTCCCTGTTGACGCATATAAGGCAATACTTCACGGGTAAGATGAACTGTACCGATAAAATTTGTGTCTATTTGAAGTCTGATGTTTTCGGGAGATGATGTTTCAACAGGGCCTCCTGTATGCATTCCTGCATTATTGATCAGTACATCAATACGACCCTCTTTATCGATTATTGTTTTAACTGTATTCTTTATTGAACCAATATCTGTAAGATCCATCCTGATAAGGAACACTTTACTATCAGGTTCCTCAGATTTACGTACTGTTCCGTAAACTTTATGACCTTCATCGGCAAGAAGTCTGGATGTCACCCGTCCGAAACCTGATGATACCCCGGTAATAAGAATTATCTTTTTCATTAATGTATTATTCCCAGTTCTTTAGCCGCTTTGGTTATCTTCTCAATAGAAATTTCAATTTGCTCAATAGTATGAGTTGCCATGAGTGAATATCTTATCAGGCAATCCTCTTTTGGAACGGCAGGTGACACAACGGGGTTGACAAAAATACCATCTGAAAGAAGTTTTTGAGTAAGGATAAGCGCTTTAATATTATCCCGTACAAATAAAGGGATAATCGGTGTCTCTGATCTTCCTGTATCGAATCCCATTTCCTTGAATCCTTTAAGTGCATAGTTAGTATTTAACCAGAGCTGTTCTATCCTTTCCGGTTCACTTGTCATTATATCGATAGCAGTCATTACCGCCGCTGCAGAGGCAGGAGTCATGCTTGCGCTGAAGATAAGGGAACGTGAATTATGTTTAATATAGTTAATGGTATACTTATCGGATGCAATAAACCCTCCAAGTGAAGCAAGTGATTTTGAGAAGGTTCCCATAATAAGATCTACCTTGTCAGTAAGTCCGAAATGAGATGCCGTCCCTGTACCGTTTTTCCCTATAACACCAATCGAATGTGCATCATCAACCATTATTGTTGCATCATACTTTTCTGCAAGTTCTACAAGTTCAGGAAGCCTGACAATGTCTCCTTCCATTGAAAATATACCATCGGTTACGATCAGTTTAATACTGTCCGGAGAACACCTTTTTAGCTTCGACTCAAGTGCGATCATGTTATTATGATCATATTTAAGTACTTTAGAAAAGGTAAGCCTGCTACCCTCAATAATCGATGCATGATCGAGTTCGTCAAGAAGTACATAGTCCCTTCTGTTGGAAAGGACAGATACGACGCCCAGGTTTACCTGGAACCCCGTACTGTAACATAAAGCTGATTCTTTTCCGGTCATATCAGCAAGCTTTTCTTCCAGTTCGATATGAATATCAAGCGTGCCGTTTAGAAACCTGGATCCTGCACATCCTGTTCCATATTTGTCGATAGCTCTTTTAGCAGCTTCTTTTATCTTCGGATGGTTTGTAAGACCAAGATAACTGTTTGATCCAAACATCAGAACATCTTTTCCCTTAATCTTAACTACCGTATCCTGATCTGATTCAATTTCCCTGAAATAGGGATAAATGCCTTCTGCCATTGCCTTTTGCGGAGCATCATACCTGGAGAGCCGTTCCTGTAATTTTCTCAATGTCTGAGTTATTAAAACTGGGCAAATATAAATAATTATAATATATAAGAAAAAACAGTGAAAAAATAATAATAATTAACTATTTAATGCATATTTGAAGAATAAAATTTAAAATACTTAATTCAAATTTAAAAATCCAAAATCCAAAATCCGAAATCCGAAATCCGAAATCCGAAATTCCAACCCCCATGCTGTTAACACTCTATAATTATTCACTCATCCTTATTTTTGGTTTTGCACTTTTGGTATTTGTTCTTCTGTTCTTTATTTCAGCTCCTTACGGTAAGTTCAGCAGGAAGGGCTGGGGCCTGGTTATCAGGTCGAAATGGGCCTGGCTTGTTATGGAATCACCATCTCTCTTTCTAATAGCTCTCTTTTTCATTTTTTCCGGAAACAAGAATTTTGTTTCATTTATTTTTATGGCCTCATGGTTGTCGCATTATATCTACAGGACTTTCGTATATCCTTTCAGGCAGTCAGGCAAGGAAAAACCATATCCGTTGATCATTGTTTTTATGGCAATTTTATTTAATATGCTTAATGGCTTTGTTAACGGCTATGGTGTACTATATCTGAGGCATTATGATATTTCATGGTTATTATCATGGCAGTTTATTACAGGTATCGTGATATTTTTATCAGGTTTCATCATTAACAAAACTGCTGATGAGAAATTACGCAGTTTAAGGGAAGGATCTCCTGATGGATATGTTATCCCTGAAGGCTGGTTATTTAATTATATCTCTTCACCTCACTATTTTGGTGAGATAATTGAATGGGCAGGTTGGGCGGTGATGACATGGTCGCTTCCCGGACTGGCATTTTTTATCTTTACTTTTGCAAACCTTTTTCCGAGGGCTGTCAGTTCTCACAAATGGTATAAAGCAAATTTCAAGGAGTACCCTGCAAAAAGGAAGGCTGTGATTCCCTTTATAATATAAGATTGGAGTGCCTAAAGTGTCTAGAGTACTTAGCTCAAACTTTTTTCCGCTATTATTAGGATTTTTTCCCCGTTGGTTTTACTTTTATGCCCTAAATCAATTTTAATAATTAAATGGACGATTATCCGGCGAGTATATTAATCTAAGTCCTGGTGCAGAAGGATTGCCGGTTTTACGGTCACTTCCTGCTGTATCGAAGACAGAAAGGAGGTGACAATGACTTCACTTACAACTTTTTATTTAAGCGGAATATTAGGGAAAGAAGCATTTGACTCTGATGGAGAGGCCATTGGTGTTATCAGGGATCTTCTTATAAATGCTGTACCATCCGGGAATAATGATCCCGGTCAACAGCAGGTTATAGGGGTGAAACTCAGGATAAAAAAAGAGACCAGGTTCTACTCCTTCAAATATTTCAGGGTTTCGAAAGCAAGGGAGATGCTGTATGTGACCTGTACAGAACTTTTTGAATTACCACAGAAGGATGTTATTGATGGTCTTTTGCTTGATGAAAATATCCTTGATAAACAGATTGTTGATCTTAACGGAAGAAAGCTGGTTAGAGTTAATGATGTGAGACTGGTAACTCTTCCTGCAGGGACTTTTGCAATTGCTGTTGATATTGGTATTGAAGGATTATTAAGGAGAATAGGTATTTCAATTCCTATAAAAAAAGTGCTTTCCCTCTTTAAGATTAATATACCGGCTAAGTTTATACTGTGGGATGATGTGCAGGCTATTGATTTTTCAAACCTGAATATAAAACTTTCAAAAAGCTATGTAAAGCTTCAGACATTGCACCCTTCTGATCTTGCAGATATTCTTGAAGACCTGGGGAAAAAATCCAGCACATCTGTTTTCTCTGCCCTTGATGAGGAAAAGGCTGCTGATGTTCTTGAAGAACTTGAACCTCATGCCCAGGTACATATAATAGAGAGTCTGTCAGTAGAAAAGGCTGTAGATGTACTTGAAAAGATGCCAGCCGACGAGGTGGCAGATCTGCTTGATGAGCTGGAGGATGAAAAGGCAGAACAGCTTTTGCAGGAGATGGGCGAAGAATCCTCACAGGAGGTCAGAGAGCTTCTTGAATACAGTGAAAACCTTGTTGGTAGTATAATGACAACAGACTACCTCTCTTTCCCGGGCACAAAAACAGTCGGGGAGGTGTTGAACGAACTTCGTAAACGAAAACCCGAACAGGCAGAACTTTATATCATGTTTGTAACTGAAAAAGACGATAAACTTGTTGGTACCTTCAACCTCAGGGATCTTGTTCTTGCAGAACCTGAAGCTCCTGTAAGTAAAATTATGAAAACAGAACCTGTTTCCCTTTTTGATAATGATAAGACGGGCGCAGTTGCAGAAATAGTATCGAAGTATAACCTTCTGGCAGTTCCTGTTGTCGATCAGAATGAACATCTCCAGGGTATGGTAGTGGTTGACGATGTTGTGGAGGACCTTATTAACGAGAGAAGAACAAAGGGTAGAAGAATTTAAACCTGGGAAATGGCAAGTTTCACTATCAGCAGGAAAATTTTTTTCAGGAAAATCGCTATTTTTTTAATGATCCTGGGCCCCGGTATTATAACCGGAAGTGTTGATAATGATGCTGGAGGGATTACTACCTATTCACTTGCCGGTGCTCAATTCGGATATGGACTTATATGGACATTGATACCCTCTTTTATTGTACTGGTAATTATTCAGGAGATGAATGCCAGAATGGGTATTGTAACCGGGAAAGGTCTGGCTGACCTGATTCGTGAAAATGCCGGGATCAAAATAACCTTTTTTATATTCCTCGGATTGCTGGTTACAGGTATCGGCAATACTACAACCGAGTTTGCCGGGGTGGCAGGCAGTATGGAGGTGTTTGGAGTAAGTAAATATATTTCGGTACCGGTAGTAGGTATCCTTGTGTGGGTACTTGTTGTAAAGGGTACCTATAAGATAGCGGAACGTATATTTCTGCTGTTCAGCGTATCATTGCTTACTTATGTGGTCTCTGCAATAATGGGGAAACCCGACTGGCAGGAAATAGGACATGCAGTTGTACATCCCAGGATGGAGATGAATACAAAAAGTGTTACAATGGTGATAGGCCTGGTGGGTACTACCATAGCTCCCTGGATGCAATTTTATATGCAATCCACAGTTATCGAAAAGGGTTTGAAGATGAATAATTACAAATATACCCTTGCAGATATTATAGTGGGATGTATTATAACTGTTGTGGTCGCATTTTTTATCATGGTGGCATGTGCATCAACTCTTCATCCAAACGGAATAGTAATTAATGAAGCAAAGGATGCTGCACTGGCACTTAAACCGCTTGCTGGTAATCTTGCTTCACAGGTATTTGCATTTGGACTTTTTGTGGCATCGATTTTTTCAGCAACAATTTTACCGCTTGCAACTGCATTTTTTATCTGTGAAGCCTTTGGCTTTGAAGCTGGTATTGATAAAAAGTGGAATGAGGCCAGGGAGTTCTATATTCTCTATACAGGAACACTTATCATTTCAATAATTATCATACTTATACCTAATGCACCTCTGATACCTATTTCTCTATGGTCGCAGGTTATTAACGGGGTGCTGCTCCCGGTAGTTCTCATCAGTATGATGATACTTATAAATAAGAAGCGGATAATGGGAGAACATGTTAACGGGCAGATCACAAATATAATCGGGTGGGGTACCGTTATCATTTTGATCTCTCTTTCAATAATACTTATTGTACTCCCTATATTAAGCAGGTTATAAAGTGTTATCTTTCAGGCCATTCATTTCCGCTCAATGGCCTTGTAAATATCTTTTGCGGATCAATAACAACATGTTTTATCTTTGTCCTGTTCCAGGTATATGTTATATGTACCAGGCCATCATCTGTCTGTATTACAGCAGGATATGAATACTCGGTTCCCTGTTCATCATTTTCCAGAAGTACTGCTGCTTCCCATTCTTTACCATTTATGGAAACAGCAACATTCAGTCTGTTGCGTCCGCTTTCCAGATGATTATAGACCAGGAGATAGCGCCCGTCACTTAACGTGACTGCATCAATGCCTGAGTTAGGATTTGGAAGGCCAATAGGGAGAAGATCACTCCACGTACGGCCGTTATCTTCCGACAGGGATGACAAGATTCCAGACATGGTACTGCGGCATAAGATCTGAAGAGTGCCGTGCGGATCAGATAATATTGTTGGTTGAATGGCTCCAATATTATTACTGTTGAGTGCCGGGGTTCTTTCCCATGTCCTGCCATTATCCGGGGTAAATTCCATATGAACTCTCCAGCCTTTATCCTCGGTGCTGGAGGGGCAGAGCAGGTATCCGTTACTAAGCAGGAGAGGTTTGTTTTTTACAGGACCAATAATATCTTCAGGTAAGCGATAAGGCTTTGACCAACTCTCTCCGTTATCATCAGAAATTATTAATTCACCCCACCACTCTGAAGGACTGGGGCCTACTTTATAAAAAAGAAGTATTT
>CAZDOM010000065.1:0-17301 GCA_964507015.1 uncultured Rikenellaceae bacterium
TTCGACATCTCCTGTCCGACCTGCATCATATCCATATCATCCATATCATAGTGCCATTTTATTCCAAGATTCATTCCCTTGGATCTGACATCACCTATCTGCTTGCAGAAATCAAGTATATACTTTGCCGATGATGAATTGAAATATTCAAAATCGAAGTTAAAAATAACCGGTTCTTTCATCTCCTGGCTTCTGTTTAGATACAAAGTGTAATCATCAAACCACTTCAGTATCTCCAGGTAGAATGAAGCTACATCGGGAGGGCGCGATTCACCGGAAATCTCAAACCTGTTATTTTCCGGATCCAAAATCACTCTGGGTGAGTTACTAGTCGGGTCCAAAATTAACTTTCTCATAATATATTTATTAACAGAAATTTTTAATTCAAAAAAGAACTTATCACTGTTAATTTCAGTGAATGAATAATCAATCTTATTTCTCGATTTCAACTTTATAAAGATGAATCCGAGTCCGGCTCCTGCTCCGTTATTACTTATACGGGTCTCTTTGTTAAGTATTTTTTCATGAAGAAGCTGTAATTCATCCTTCTCCATATTATTAACCTTTTCGAGCCTCCTTACAATAATATCCTTCTTTTCCTGCACGATTGGATTCCCCGCTCTGATAACTATTGTGTTATCATATTCTGTAACTATTATAAATGGCTGCCTGATTTGATTCCCTGTAATATCTCTCAAAGTATGTTTTGAAATATTTTCAAGACATTCAACAAGAATTGCATAAATCCTTTTGCGTGAAATGGTGTCCAGATCAGAATATTCCTTTATGTTCTTCAGGTTTTCCAGCAGATGATCAATGATCTGCTGATCAACAGGACCTGTATATTCCAGAAAAATTTTTCCTTGTGACAATTATTTATTACCTTGATTAAGTTTAAACAAAGATAAACTTAATAATAATTCTGGTTTACAGGGCAAGAAAAATTATTTCCTGATCATTTAATTATTTACCGGTATGAGTGAAACTGTTCTTGATGCATTGGTCCGTCTTTTCGCATTAATTGGTGATATCCATGACGAAACGGTTATCACAAGCAGGGAAAGGGATATCGTAAGGATATTTCTTGAACGCCACCTCAATAATGAGCTGGTTCTGAAATACATGAGGCTGTTTGACGAATACCTCGGATTATATAACTCGGAAAATATTGAAAAAGGCAGTATAAAGGACAGAAAGCGTGTTTCCCTCAATGCAATGAGGATACTGGCAATATGTGAACATATAAATGAAGAGCTTCATCAGGACCAGAAGATGTATGTGCTGATAAAGCTTATTGACTTTATATCCTTAGGAGAAGAAATAACGGAGAATGAACTTGATTTCCTGCAGACTGTTTCAGATGCTTTTAATATCCCTGCCGCAGAATACAATGATATCAGGAGTTTTATTATGGACGATTACAATTATGTTAGAATAAAGAGCAGACTCCTTGTTATTGACAATAAAAAGAAAACAGGATCAGATGAGGCAAAGCATATTAGTATGGAAAATATTAAGGGGGTAATTGCTTTTCTGTCTATTCCAAGTACAAATACATATATTCTCAGGTATTATGGCAATGAAGACCTTTACCTGAACGGGCAAAACATTTTTGCAGAGCAGACGTATATATTTGATCGCGGTTCAACTATCAGAAGCCCGGGTATAAGGACAATTTTTTACTCTTCAATATGCAGCAGGATATCGGAGACATCATTTAAATGCAGGATATCACTTGATGCAGATAATGTCACCTTTAAATTCCGCAACAGCGATAATGGTATCCACCATCTGAATTTTCATGGAGAATCGGGAGAATTAATTGGTATCCTGGGCGGTAGCGGTGTAGGCAAATCAACTACCTTAAGTATTTTAAACGGAACATTAAAACCGCAGGAGGGAAATATCCTGGTAAACGGGAATGATCTTTATAATAAGGATGAGAAAGAAATCCTTAAGGGAGTGATTGGTTTTGTCCCGCAGGATGATCTTTTGATAGAAGAACTGACGGTATACCAGAATATTTATTATAATGCCAGGATGTGCCTGAATAATCTTTCTGAAGATAAGCAGGTTGAGGCAGTAAATAAAATACTGACTGATTTTGATCTGGAGGAGGTGAGGGATCTTAAAGTCGGGAATCCTCTTAAAAAAGTCATCAGTGGAGGTCAAAGGAAAAGGGTAAATATTGCCCTTGAGATGCTTCGGGAGCCAACAATTCTTTTTGTTGACGAACCAACATCAGGTCTCTCATCTTTCGATTCTGAAGCAGTAATGAACCTGCTTAAAGAGCAGACATATAAAGGGAAACTTGTAATTATCAATATTCATCAGCCTGGATCTGAAATATACAAGATGTTCGACAAAGTAATGCTAATCGACAGGGGAGGATATCCAATATATTTTGGTAATCCGACAGAGGCAATAGTATATTTCAAGACAGTAAGCAAACATGCAAATCCTGAAGAGGACCAATGTGTTAAATGCGGGAATGTCGATACCGATCAGATTCTCCAGATCATAGAAGCTAAGGTCGTTGATGAACATGGGAAAGCAACGCGGACAAGAAAAGTCACTCCCCTGGAATGGGCTCAGAAATATAGTGAGAAATTTACCGGAGAAGGTCATGAAAAAGACTTTAAAAAGCAGAAACTACCAGAAAACAGCTATAGTATTCCGGGTCTTTTTAAACAGTCAGTTATATTTTTTATACGTGATTTCCTGGCTAAAATAGCCGATAAACAATATATACTGATCAGCCTGCTATGCCCGCCCTTACTGGCTGTTCTTCTTGCTTTCTTTACAAGATATTCAAGAGGTGTATACAGGTTTAGTGCAAATGACAATATTCCTCCATTCCTTTTCATGTGTGTGCTTACATCTCTCTTTTTCGGTCTGCTGATAAGTTCTAATGAGATTGTTAAAGACCGGAAGATTCTAAAAAGAGAATCATTTCTTAATTTGAGCTGGTTCAGCTACCTGAACTCGAAAATAATGGTACTGTTCCTGGTTTCAGCAATACAAACATTATCATTTGCAGTAATTGGCAATCTAATACTTGAAATAAGGGGGATGACACTCAGCTTCTGGCTTGTCCTGTTTACAACTTCATGTTCAGCAAACCTGCTTGGTCTGAATCTCTCCTCAGCATTTAATTCAGTAGGAACGATCTATATTTTAATCCCTTTTATAATTATTCCCAATATGTTGTTAAGCGGGGTGATGGTTAAATTTGATCAGCTTCATTTAGGGAACAAAACAACAAGAGAATTTACTCCTTTTGTTGGAGATATGATGACTGCCCGCTGGTCGTTTGAAGCGATGGCAGTCGAACAGTTTAAAAATAATAAGTACGAAAGGCATATCTTTGAGAGTAACATGAATGCAAGCCAGAATTGTTATTATGGTGCATTCCTTATAAACAACGGATTAAAGAATGATCTCCAGGTTTGTGCGAGCTATAATGATAGTGCAGATTACCAGGAAATTACAAATGAATGTTTTGCCCGGTTAAACTACCATATCGCTGAACTTTCCGGAGTGTCGAATATTGAATACGGAATTTGGAAGGATTCACTGACCATAACTTTATTTAATGCTGAAGTGTATAAATCAGCCAGGTTATTTCTTGATACGCTCAGAAACAATTTTATAGGTCAATACAAACATGCATTATCTGTAACCGATACCCTGTTGAATGTCATAACAAAGGAAGAAGTAATATCCCTGAGGGAGGATTATGAGAATAAGAGATTAAGGGTATTAGCGCTTGATATAGATAATCCGGAAAAACTATTAAAGACCCCGGGAAAGTATTTACAGAAATTTCAACCTGGATATAAGAAAGGAACATCAAAATTTGGAAGAGCACAATTTTATGCTCCATATAAACTTATTGGGAATGTTGAGATTGATACTTTCTGGTTTAATATTCTTACAATATGGTTTGTTGGATTACTTCTTTATGGTGCACTCTATTTCAATCTCCTGCAGAAAATAATAAACTGGTTCGAAAACCTGAGACTACCAACCTCTGAATCCTGATAATCCACAAACAACAAGCAACCAGCAACTTGCAACCTACATTCGTCAGCGCCTCCGGATTCAATTCCGATACGTAAAGTAATTTATTTTTATCTGTTTGATTAACATATTTCCTATATTTGTTTATTGGGATCAACTATGTAAAGCAATGAAAAAGGTCGTTTTAATACTCTTGTTTTTCCAATTATATATTGGAGCCAGCAGCCAGAAAAGCCAGGATATTTTAGTCCTGTCAGGACGCTATGGCTTTCCGGCCTCTTATGAAAACACTTATACTGAAAAAGCATCAGAAACAGGTTCTTTAGTGGCTCTGACTGCCGGTGTTAATTTCAATGAAAAAACAATGTGGGTTGTGAGTCTCAATCACTTTTATTTTAATGTGAAGGGTGATCCTGCTATTCCTGCTGGTATTATTAATCCCATTAAGCTGAATGGATTCATTGTAAGGACCGGATTGTATCAAAAATTTGGAAATGGAATGGGCATACAAATTCTGTTTGCCCCAAGATATATGACCGATTTTAATGGAGGCGGAGGGAATTGTCTGCAGTTCGGTGGGGTTTTCCTTTTTGAGAAAGTATTCAGTGAATCATTAACCATGAGTTTTGGAGCACAATATAATCAGGAGTTTTTTGGTCCTCTTTTAGTCCCTATTGTCAATGTTGATTGGCAGATATCTTCAAAGTGGAAATTTACGGGGATGCTGCCGGTCTATTCAAAGCTCAGTTATAAGGTAAACGAGAATCTGCATGCGGGATTTGCTCATTTTGGACTTGTAACAAGTTATTACCTGGGGCATTCCGACTATGCCGGAGACTACGTACAGCGTAATTGTATTGATCTGACACTATATGCCAGGCAGCGGATTGCCGGAAATATTTATTTTGAGTTGAGAGGAGGCATGGCCATGGGTAGAAGTTACGACCAGTATGCAGGTGATCAAAAGGTTAAGTTTGGTTTGCCACTAGTATTATTAGGCGATAACAGGACGATTAAGAATACAAATTTTAATGGTGGGCCAATTTTGGATCTGAGATTAGTGTATAACATTCCATTACCGGAATAGACTTTGGTTAAAATTACTTCAGCCACTTCTCAACAGCCTCAGGACTAAGGCCTGCTAATCCCAGTTTGTTCTTCTTGTTATACCCGTTAAGGTCATTAGCCAGCTTACCTGCTTTTTCCACCTCTTTCAGTTTAGAGATAATTGTAAAACCAAGTTTTTTAAGCGGATCTATCCATTCTTCAGGAATCCCCATTTTCAGGTATTCCTCGCGCCTGCTGCCTTCCGCCTGCTGCCTTGTTTCCGGTTTCATTTGAGGAAAAAAGAGAACATCCTGTATTGAAGGTTGATTGGTAAGAAGCATTGTCAGCCTGTCGATACCCATCCCCATCCCTGATGTTGGCGGCATACCGACCTCAAGTGCTTTTACAAAATCATTATCAATAAACATTGCTTCATCATCACCTTTCTCAGAGAGCTTAAGCTGTTCCCTGAATCTTTCCATCTGGTCAATCGGGTCATTAAGCTCAGAATAGGCATTTGCTATCTCCCTGCAGTTAATGAAGAGTTCAAATCTTTCTGTAAGTCCAGGCTTACTCCTGTGCATCTTTGTAAGAGGCGAAGTCTCTGTAGGATAGTCAATTATGAATGTTGGCTGAACAAGAGTATGCTGGCATTTCTCACTGAAAACAGCATCTATAAGTTTTCCTTTACCCATTGTAGTATCATGCTCAATATCAAACCTGTCGCATACCTTCCGTAATTCATCTTCATCCATCCCTGTAATATCCACACCTGTATTTTCCCTGATTGAATCGAGCATACTTACACGCTTATAGGGAGGATTCAGGTTGATCACTTTGTCATCATAGGTAATTTCAGTTTTCCCATGCAGATCCATGACCACCTTTCTGATTATTTCCTCGGTGAAGGTCATCATCCAGTTATAATCCTTATAGGCGATATATATTTCCATTACAGTGAACTCGGGATTGTGTGTCCGGTCCATTCCTTCATTTCGAAAGTCTTTTGAGAATTCATAAACACCCTCGAAACCTCCCACAATTAATCGTTTAAGATAAAGTTCATTAGCGATCCTCAGGTAGAGAGGAATAGCAAGCGTATTGTGATGTGTTTTAAAGGGTCTTGCTGTTGCTCCGCCGGGTATAGGCTGAAGTATCGGGGTTTCCACTTCGAGATAACCACTTGAATTAAAAAATTCCCGCATCGATTGTATTATCTGTGTCCTTTTACGGAAGACATCCCTGACATGAGGATTGACAATCAGATCGATATAGCGCTGTCGATACCGCATTTCATGATCGGTTACAGCGTCATAAATAACTCCCTCTTTCTCTTTCACAATAGGCAGAGGATGGATCGACTTGCAAAGAATTGTAAATTCTTTTACATATATAGTAGTCTCTCCCATCTGTGTTTTAAAGACATGTCCCTTAACACCAATGATATCCCCGATGTCCAGCAGATGCTTGAAGACAGTATTATAAATTGTTTTATCCTCTCCAGGACAAATATCATCACGGCGGACATATATCTGGATCCTTCCCGAGGAATCCATCAGTTCGGCAAAAGAAGCGTTGCCCATTATTCTCCTGCTCATTATCCGTCCGGCAAGACTAACATCCTGGAAATTATTCTTTTCAGGAGTGTAATTGTCAAGTATCTCCTTTGCAAAAGAATTGGTCTCATATTCAGCAGCGGGATAAGGATCTATACCCAGTTTTCTGAGATCATCGAGCGATTTCCTTCTTATCTGTTCCTGTTCACTAAGTTCCTGAGTATTCATGAGTGTTTTACAATTTGTGCAAATATAGAAAAATTAGTGCTTAAGGTATTAGCTCCTGAGTGCTGCTACAGAGGTATCAAATTTATTACGGAGGAGTTTAGTTACAGGTCCGGGAACACTATCTCCAACAATTTTATCATTAATTGCAATTACCGGAGCAATTTCAAATGATGTGTTAGTCACAAAAGCTTCTGTAATCTCATCAAGCTGGTTTACCCTTAAGGCTGTTTCACTTACAGGTATCCCTGCTTCATGAGCCAGATGAAGAACATTCTTCCTGGTTATACCGGATAATATTTTTTCCGATTCAGGATGTGTTGTTAGAACATCATTGATCACAAAAAATATATTGGAATGGGCACATTCGGTAATGATATCATTACGGTAGAAGATAGATTCATATGCTCCTGCTTTTCTTGCTTCCTGGAAACTCAATATGTTAGGCAGAAGCGAAACCGACTTTATATTACAACTTGCCCATCTTGTGTCCTCCTTCAATATTGTATTAATACCTGATGAGATCACTTCTTTTTCAGGCCGGAATGACCTTGCGAATGCATAAACCGTGGGCGGAACATCGGGGGATGGGAAAGCATGTGAACGCCGGGCCACGCCCCTGGTGACCTGCAGGTAAACAAGTACCGGAAGGCTATGCAGGTTGTTGCGTTTTATAAGCTCTTGAGCCACAGAAGGAAATGAACCTGCTTCATCCCAGGTTAACCTTATACCTTCCATGCTTCTCATGAGCCTTGCCATATGGCCCTCCATATCATAAAAGAATCCTTCATACCACCTGATCACTTCATAAACACCATCAGCAAAAAGGAATCCGCGGTCATCAGGACTGATATGGATATTTTCATGTGGCAGGTAGTTTCCGTTAAAGTATGCTATTTCCATAATATTATATTTTACCCCCCCATCCCCCCTGAAGGGGGGTTAAAACCCACCCAGAATTATGCTTTGAAAATGGGTTTATAGCCCCCCTTTAGGGGGGATGGGGGGTGAAGTCGGTTCAATTATTTCAATTTTATAATCAATTCTCTCCCTTGCATCTTCAGGGGAGGAAGCATTGCCGCAGGCTGCCTGTACAAAAAGTGATGCTCCGAGAACTGTTGTCTCTTTCTGGTCAATAACTTTTATCGGAACTCCCGTATAGCTGGCTCTTAACCTGTTCCATAACCTGTTTTTTGAGCCGCCTCCAACACACAGTATACTTTCAGTTTTGAAACCACCGGCTTTCTCAAGAGCTCTCTTCCCTTCTTTAAGCCTCTCTGAAAGAGATTCAAGAATTGCCCGGTATATCTCGTCGCGGGTTGATTCCATGGTTAAGCCAAGTATTTGTCCTCCAGGTTTACCTTTCAGTTCTTCATAGAATTTAGGTATCACCCTTACTCCGTGACAACCCTGAGGGACCTTCTCAGCGCCCGAGATCATTACTTCATATACATTATTTTTAATATCACTGTAAAGATTTTTCCTGACCCATTCCAGTACCCCGGATGCAATCCACTGGTTACCAATATTATATAATCCGGGTCTGGAATCAAGTTCAGTAGTGATTGACATTTCGAGCTGTTCATTTCCTGATTTGTATTCTTCTGACCTGACCATAAGTATTTCCCATGTACCTGAGCTTAACACAGGTTGATACTTTTCTGCCCCGGAACCGAAAATGGCAAACTGAGTGTCATGGCCTGTAGCTATAACTGGAATCCCTGTTGGTATTCCTGTCTTTGAAGAGGCCAGAGTATTAACAGTACCTGTTATAGTTCCTGCTTCTACAATATTACCAAATTTTTCTGCAGGAAAACCTGTCTTATCAGATATCAGACCGGAAAGCTTGCGCGTTGATAGACTTGTCATCATTGATGTCCCGGCCATAGTAATATCATTGACCATTTCTCCTGTTAGCATAAAAGAGAATATTGAAGGTAAAAAGAGGAAGCGATGACTTTTTTCAACCAGAGCTGGTTTTTGCTCCATAAGCCAGATAAGCTTGTTAATAGTATTAAATGTAAATGGAAGAACACCACACTCGTGATATAAATCAGCAAGAGGAATATATTTACTGATGTTTGCCATTATCGGGCTTGTTCTGTCGCATTGCCATGATATAACAGGATAGAGCATTTGCCCATTTTTATCGAAGAGTGTTCCATCGACACCGAATGTGGTTACTGTAACTCCTATAATCTCATCTGTATTGATTTGTCGGATTACTTTTTGTGAAGCCCTGCACATCTTCTCCCATATCTCATCCACATCCCAGATTCTGTAATCCGGGTAAAAGGGATCAGGTTTTACATTATTGGAAATTGATACAGAGGCTATTATCGATCCACTGCTGTTTATGGCAACTACTCTGACATTAGTGGCTCCACAATCAAATACTATTACCAGATCTTCTTTTTTCACACTTACATAATGTCCTTTAAGAAGGTAACGGATGCCCCGAGAATGAGAAATGTAACAACATATAATACTATGCCGATAATTACCAGTATTCCAAACCAGGTGAAACAGCTTCTGAGGTTACTGAAGGCTTTTGTCAGCAGTTGTTTATCGTTTTTATTTTTTATATCGCGCATATTCTTTGAGAAACGGAATAGATATAAAACGGGGAAGAAATAAGAAACTCCGGCTGCGATTATAAAGGAAGAACCAAGCCATGCTGTTAAAGTTGATGAAGAAGCGCCTTTATTGAAGATGCAAAGGAATGCCATTGCTATTATTCCCACAATCAGCAGCACCCCTGTTGCTATAAATCCAAGTACGGCAATGAACATGGCCCATTTCCATGCTTTAACAAGGGCTGTTATATTTACCTGCTCCAGTTCTGTTTTTTCTTTTTCCTGATTTTTATCCATCTACCCTGAACCCTGATTATATATTTATATCTGATTTATTCCAATTTCCCATAAATCAAAAATAATACCAATTACTAACAACTACCCCATTACACCATAACACCACTACACCATTATACCATTATGCCATTACACCTTTATACCATTATTTATACACCGCTCCATAATTCTTACATGCCCTGTAATCCGATCCCTCCTTATCCATACCAAAAGCATTCCATGAGCTGGGTCTGAATATTTTATCATCAGAGATATTGTGCATACAAACGGGTATTCTCAATACTGAAGCAAGGGTAACAAGGTCGGCTCCGATATGTCCGTAGCTTGATGCTGAATGATTTGCACCCCAGTTGGCCATCACGGAATAGACATCCGTGAATGCTCCGTTTCCGGTAAGTCTGGGTACGAACCATGTTGTCGGCCATGTTGGATCAGTCCTGTCAGTCAGTATCTTATGTACTTTAGCAGGAAGTTCTACTGTCCAGCCTTCTGCAATCTGAAGTACAGGTCCGAGTCCTTTTACAAGGTTAACACGTGAGATTGTAACAGGCATTACACCTTTCGTATCGAATTGGGAAGAGAATCCTCCGCCTCTGAAATAACCAATATTAGCAGGTTCCCACTTTGTTGCTTTCAGGCATTCCACAGCATCCTTTTCGTTTATTTCCCAGTATGGTTTTATGCATGATTCACCTTTATATGTCTGTCTTCCTGAAAAATCCAGTGCTGATGCCCCTGAATTTATCAGATGAATTATTCCTTTTGCAGCAAGCCCTGTCGGTTTGACACCTGTTACCCGTTTTATTGCATCCGGGCTCCAGTAAGTACGTATATCAGAGAACATCTGTGCTGTATTTGTAAGCAGGTATCCGAAAAGCATGGGAACACCATTCATTGCATCATTTTCGGTAGCCACAAGATAAGGAGGTCTGATTCCATTCCAGTCGAATGATGAGCACAGGATAGCTTCCAGAAAATCTCCGTTTGGCATATGGTCTGTCCACTGGCGTTGTCCCTGGAATCCTGCAAGTATGGCATTATGTCCCAGCGATTCTTCTCCAAATCCCAGTTTTTTAAGTCGCTGATTTCCAACCATAAGGTCACGTGCTATCATAGTCATCTTAACTACAATTTTCCACTCTTCATCTTTCCTGGCTCTTGATTTTGGTTTTGTATTAAGGTCTTTACCTTCTTTACAATATTTTTTTGTCCATACAAGAGCCTTCTTAAGTTCATCCTTGTCATAAACTTCCTCATTCAGCCTGCGGGTGAACTCACTCATATCAACATATTCATTTCTCATTCCAAGGTATTCCTGGAAGAAATCCTCCCTTACTATTGATCCGGCGATACCCATTGATACTGAACCCATCGAGAGGTATGATTTACCCTTCATATGGGATACGGCAAGAGCTGCTTTTGTAAATCGCAATATCTTTTCTTTCACATCATCGGGTATTGATTGATCCCCTGCATCCTGCACATTGTGTCCATAGATTCCAAAAGCCGGGAGTCCTTTCATGGTATGGCCGGCCAGTGCAGCAGCCAGATAAACAGCCCCCGGGCGTTCTGTTCCATTAAAACCCCATATTGCTTTTGGTATTAAGCTATCCATATCAATAGTCTCACTTCCATAACACCAGCAGGGTGTAACGGTCAGACTCACTCCGACACCTGATTTTTTAAATTCTTCGGCACATGCTGCTGCTTCAGCAACACCCCCGATTGTACTATCGGCAATAACACATTCAACAGGTTTGCCATCCGGATATTTCAGTTTTTTTGAAATAAGTGCAGCTGCATTCCTGGCCATGTTCATGGTTTGTTTCTCAAGGGATTCCCTGACACCATTTTCACGGCCATCAATAACAGGACGAATCCCTACTTTCGGGAAATCACCGATAACTGTTTGATAGTTAAGGTTTCTATTAAATTCTTTGACTGCCATATTATAGTTTTTTAAAATTTTATTTTGAGATCTAACAAATATAATGTTTTTCTCCGTGGAACTCAACGACTTTTTTATCAGCCGTAGTTATAACGAAGGCTGACTCAGTGTAACTCTATGTAAGTTTTTCTTTTTTTCTTTATTATTTCACAGAGATTCACTAAGGAGGCACTGAGTACACTGAGTTTTTATACCTTTACGCCAGTTGTTAATCAAAATGAAAAAAGGAAGACGATTACCGGTATGGCTTAAGATGCAGAGGGCAAGCGGGGAGGACTATTCCAGGGTGAAGCGACTGGTTGAAACCAATCATCTGAATACTATCTGTACCAGTGGTAACTGTCCCAATATAGGAGAATGCTGGAATGCCGGAACAGCAACCTTTTTAATACTGGGTGATATATGTACCAGGGCATGTAAGTTTTGTAACACGAAGACAGGTAAACCCCTTCCTCCTGACATTGATGAATCCCGGCGACTTGCAGAATCTGTCAGAGTACTGGGATTGAAACACTGTGTTATTACATCAGTTGACCGCGATGACCTGCCTGACAGTGGTGCCTCATTCTGGGCTGAAACAATAAGGAAAATTAAAGAGGTTAATCAAGGTATAACAATAGAAGCCCTTATCCCGGATTTTGACGGTAAACCTGAAAATATAGATAAAGTTTTAGATTCCGGCCCTGATGTTATCTCTCATAATATAGAGACTGTCAGGCGTCTTACACCATTAATAAGAACAAAAGCAAAATACGACAGGAGCCTGGACGTTATTAGATATATCTCTCAAGAGAAACAGATCACAAAATCGGGTCTTATGCTCGGACTGGGAGAAGAAGAGGATGAGATATACCAGACTATGCATGACCTGGCAGATGCAGGATGCCGGATATTGACACTTGGACAATATCTTCAACCCTCAAGAGTACACATGGAAGCTGTTAAATATTATACACCGCAGAAATTTCAGGAGTACAGGGAAAAAGCTTTAAATATTGGTTTTGAATTTGTTGAAAGCAGTCCCCTTGTACGATCCTCTTTCCATGCAGAAAAACATGTTAAGGCTTGATAATTTTCGTTATATTGCATCATCAGAATTACTTGGGTCCTATTGAGTTATAGTGTTAAATATGAAGATGTTGGCTTGATGGATTATAAGGAAACCTGGGATTACCAGGCTACAATCTTCAAGGAGCTTATCATTGGTAAAAAAGGAATAAAAAATCCGGGGGGAAAGATGAAAAAAAATAAACCCGGAACCCTTATTTTTGTTGAGCATCCACATGTTTATACACTGGGTAAAAGTGGTTCTGAAAGTAACATGCTCCTTAATAAATTACAGTTACAGGCAACGGATGCAAGTTTTTTCAGGATCGACAGGGGCGGTGATATAACATATCATGGTCCGGGCCAGATAGTGGGATATCCTATTTTTGATCTTGAAGAAATGAAGATAAGCCTTAAGGAATATGTGTACAACCTTGAAGAGGCAATTATCAGAACATTAAATGAATATGATCTGGATGGAGCCAGACTCAATGGAGGTACCGGTGTATGGCTTAACCCGGATAAAAGACCACAGGCTACAAAAATATGTGCTATAGGCGTAAAAGCAAGCAGGTATGTTACAATGCACGGATTTGCGTTTAATGTGAATACCGACCTGTCCTATTTCAATTATATTAATCCCTGCGGATTCACCGATAAGGGAGTAACCTCATTGGAAAAGGAACTTGGTAAAAAGTTGGATATAGAGGAAGTTAAAATAAAGGTAAGGGAGAAACTCAGGGAAGTATTTGACCTTAACTGGACGAATCTGAAGAACTGATGGAAAAGAGATGGATAATAAAAGAGAGAGGGGATATTGCTGTGGTAAAGGCACTTTCCAATGCACTTGGTGTTTCAGAATCACTGGCAAACCTGATGGTTCAAAGATCGATCACCACTCCGGGGGAAGCTAATGCATTCTTTAAACCAAGCCTTGATTACCTGCATGATCCTTTTATGATGAAGGACATGAATATAGCTGTAGACCGTCTTTCAACAGCAATCAAGAAAAATGAAAGAATACTTGTTTATGGAGATTATGATGTTGACGGTACGACAGCAGTAGCTCTTGTCTATTCTTTTCTGAAGGAACAATATTCAAATGTTGAGTACTACATCCCTGACAGGTATAAAGAGGGGTATGGCCTTTCCATGCTGGGTATTGATTATGCAGTACAGGATAAATGCAAGCTTATAATTACACTGGACTGTGGAATTAAAGCAGTTGATAAGATAAAATATGCAAAAGCAGAAGGACTTGATGTGATAGTATGTGACCATCATTTTCCGGGAGATGAGATACCCGATGCTCTTGCTGTTCTGGATCCTAAACAACCGGGCTGCAGTTATCCATATAAAGAATTATCGGGATGCGGTGTTGGCTTCAAACTGATACATGCATATTCCAAAATACAGGACATCCCTTTCAGCAAAATAGTTAACTATCTTGACCTGGTTGCCGTCAGCATTGCTTCTGATATTGTACCTATAACCGGAGAAAACAGAATACTTGCATACTTTGGACTGAAACAGCTTAATGAAGAACCACGGACAGGACTTAAGGAAATAATCAGGGAAGCAGAGATATCAAAAGCACTAACAGTCGAAGATGTCGTTTTTAAGGTTGGTCCAAGAATTAATGCCGCAGGAAGGATGGAAACCGGAACCAGGGCAGTGGAACTCCTTATTTCAAATGACACAAAACTGGCGACCGGAATGAGCAAGGAGATAAATAATTATAATATTGAACGCCGGAGTATCGACAGGGTGATAACCACTGAAGCCATGAGGATGATATCAGAAAATAATCGTAATACTGATGCTAAAACAACAGTTTTATTCAATCCCTCATGGAAAAAAGGTGTTATAGGGATAGTAGCCTCACGTCTTATCGAAACATACTACCGACCGACAATAATCCTAACTGAATCGAATGGTTTTGCAACAGGTTCAGCAAGATCAGTACAGGGATACGATCTGTACCAGGCTATTGAAGCATGCAGCGATCTGCTTGAAAGCTTTGGAGGACATATGTTTGCAGCAGGCTTAACCCTGAAAAAAGAAAATATCAAACCTTTTATGGAGAGGTTTGAGCAGTATGTCACAAGTACAATAACAGAGGAACAGTTATTGCCAACACTGCTGATAGATACGGAACTCTCTTTTTCGGAAATAAATGAAGAGTTCTTCAACATTATGAGCCAGTTTCAGCCATTTGGTCCTGAAAACATGTCACCTGTCTTTATGTCAAGGAATGTCAGCGATAGTGGAACAGGAAAAATGGTTGGTGCTAACGGAGAACATCTGAAACTTGAATTGTGCCAGGAATCATCAGGGACCAAAACAATTTCGGCAATAGCATTCAGTCAGGCAAACCACTTTGAATATATCCGGAAAGGAAAACCGTTTGATATATGTTATTCACTGGAGATGAATGAATTTCGCGGCAACAGAAATCTTCAGCTAAACATCCGCGATATCAAAACCCCTGAATCCTAAAACCAGAGTCTGAGCTGAAACTTAATCGCATCACTTTCTTCTGCAGTATTATAAGCGGATTTAAAAGACATCAACCTGTATTTTACCTTTAATTCGGCCATATCACCTATTTCCCATTTAAGCATTAAATAGCTTCGGCTTCCTTTACCCGATAACGCAGGAATGCTGAAGCTGTAAAGGAGATCATTTTCGTAAGTGTAAAGTCTTGAATTCCAATTGTCAGTACTGAAAATGCAATATCTGAACCATATAGTCAACGGGATAAATTGTAATCTGTATTTTATATCCTGCAGCATCAACATACCTTTGCTGCCATCCTCCTCAACCAGCTTGAGATCTACCCGGGTAGCAAACTGAAGGTTTTCCCGGAGGGTATATTTTACGACACTTTTAAATGTTCCGGATGTTAATTCTGCTATTCCCGGAACTCCTGTATTATTTTGCAGATCAGTCATCGAAGACCTGTGGTTATACATCATTTCAAGACTTAAATTCTCCGAAGGAATATATTTGATCCTTATCTCCTTTCTCTTTGTCAGCGACGGGAAGCTGCACCTGTATTTCAACCAGGGGAAAGTTGAAATATCGCATCCGGCACTGATGAATAAATATTTAGCTGCTTCAAAGGTGAAACCGGCAAGGAAGCCATGTTCATTACCGGTTGATGAATTTGCACCGGGAGCATTGGCATGGAAACTGTTAAACTCCGGTGAATAATACCTGTAAATCATGTTTATTGATAACCTTTCTGCCAGCCTCGACGATAATCCCTGTACTATGGCAAGGTTAAGCTCTTTGTCGGCTGATACCTCTCCATATAATAGTATCCTGCCTGTTATACTGTTATAATAAATGGAATAAACATTGTTGTGTGTTCCTTCGAATCCGTACAGGTCTTCAGGATTTTTGCTTTTTAATTTAAGTGGTACAGAAAAATAACTGCCGGTATATGTTACTCCAAACCTGATATGAGATGTATTATAATTTATATTAATACCATAAAAGGACTCATTAAGGACATCTCTTTTCAGTTGTAGCTGAGGGGTGGTATGCAATCCTGACCTGTACAGATTAACTACATACATTTCTGCTGAATCGTCTGCCAGGTTTATTGTGGCGTCAATAGAATTGTATGAGTATAATAAATTAAGTCCGAGATTCCCGGTTGAAAACGCAGCTGCAACACCTCTGAAGAAATTATTCTCATCAGTAGAAGTATATGGCCTGACCTCTTCTCTCAACGACATATAACCAGACGATGTAAGTGATAATCCTGTTCTCATCCTGGAGTTAACATTTGTACCATATCCAAAACAGGCAGAGTAATCGCCAACAATTAATTTCCTTATAAATCCATTTCCTGCATATGAAAGATTTACAGAAAAAAAGTCGGGGAGTTTATTATTATCAGGCAGAAATTTTTCACCGGCATCTTTTTCAGCAGTCAGGCCTCCGGAAAATTTTCCGGCAGTGAATTTATATTTTGTAAGTACTTTCCATGGAGAACCTGAAAGAGATGTGTCGTTTTCACCGGGTTTAATAATATAGTTGGAGAGAAGATTACTCCTGAACCTGAAGCTTGATGCATTATCATTTCTTTCTTCGGTCAACACAATAAATGGCGTGATCAGTTCTGCTATCTGGCGGTCAAAGCCCGGGACAGAGGCTATTTCATAGTTTGATACAATATTTCCGGATTCTTTAACATGGTCTATCAATGCTTTTATCTGAAATTCAGTAATAAAAAAGAGTCGTGATATTTCTGACATATCAGCTGAGTTTATCCTGACAGGGTTATCAGATAGCTCATGGAGTTGTTCAATAAATAAGGTTGCAGTTTCAGGATCTGACTCATCAGCAGCCAGTTCTTCTGCAATGTTCAGAATTAAATCTGAAAGCTCCTCCTCCTGGCAAAAGACTGCGCAACTACTAAAAATAAATATTATCAAAACAGATATTTTTCTAACCGCAAAGTTCGCAAAAGCAGGTAGTATGAGTTTATTTCTGGCCAATTGATTATAAAATTTTATTCTGTATGTATTTGATAAATATTAGGTTACACAAAGCTCCACAGAGAAGACAC
>CAZDOM010000066.1:0-17263 GCA_964507015.1 uncultured Rikenellaceae bacterium
GTATGTTATTGTACGCGATGAGCTGGAAACCAATGAAAAAGAATCGGTAATACGCTGGAATCTTCTGACTTCTGCCGCTGTAACAATCACGGGAAACAATACAGCTGAATTTGTTAAGGAGGGTAAAAAACTGGTGATGAAAGTAACGGAACCTGCAAAGGTTATATTAAAGACATGGAGCACTGTTCCTCAACATGATTATGATGCACAAAATCCCGGTACAATAATGGCAGGATTTGAAATAAGTGTTCCTGCCGGCTCCAAAGCTGTGCTGAATGTTCTTCTTCTCCCTGAAGGGACAGTCGAAGATGCCTCTGTTTCGTCAAAATCTCTTGCAGAATGGCCAAAAGACAGCAGTGATTAAGAGAAATACAATAAAAGGATTTGATTATAAGTTTTAAATAAAAAAATGTGTGCCATGAAAAAAATATTTTTGCTGCTGTTTTTAACAGCATTTCTTGGTATTGCCTCATACGGGCAGGATTACAGGACAAGTCTGGGTTTGAGGGCCGGTTTGCCGTACGGACTAACAGTTAAACATTTTCTTAGCAAGACAAATGCACTTGAAGGAATTCTGGCAAGCAGCTGGGGCGGTTTTGTTGTTACAGGTCTATATGAGAATGAACACTGGACAGGGCAATATCCGGGATTGAACTGGTTCTGGGGTCTTGGTGCACATGCCGGGTTCTGGGATATAGGAATGAATCCAAATGTTAATGAAACATATAACGGATCAATAATAGGTGCTGATTTTATTATCGGGCTCGAATATACATTCGACGATTTCCCTTTAAACCTGTCACTCGACCTCCTGCCGACATTTAACCTGATTGGATATACAGGCTGGGGGGGTATAAACGGGGCCATATCTGTAAGGTATGTGTTTTAGAAGTCAGGCGTCAGGCGTCAGGCGTCAGGCGTCAGGCGTCAGGCACCGGGCTCCTGATGCCGGATTTTCAGGAAATATATTTTGCAGATCAAAAAAAACATGTTTTCTTTGCATCCGCATTTTAAAGTTCTTTACATGGTCCATTCGTCTAGTGGTTAGGACGTCAGGTTTTCATCCTGGTAACAGGGGTTCGATTCCCCTATGGACTACAAAAAACCATCTCATTTTTTTCACAGCCGCTTAAAATCAAGGATTTCAGGCGGTTTTCTTTTTTACAGGTATTTAAAATGTACGCTTGGAATCTTTAAATGGGTAAATTAGTATAGTAGTAGGGTTGCGTGCAACGCTACTACATTATAAATCCGAATCATCAAATCAAAAATACATGTTCGTTACATGTTAGAAAAACATACTCTGTGTAATACGCATATAATAAATGTATTACAAAGAATCTACGTAGTAAAATCATTATTATAATACGTAGATATTACAGGAGGCTAACAAGACAATCTTATTTGCTGGATAATTTATAAGATCCCTCGTTCCACTCGGGATGACAGGTTCTTTTTTGTATGCTTGGTGGCATGGGGTTGAGATTCTTCACGTCGTTCGGAATTGACATGGTCTCGGGTTTAGAGTAGTGGAAGAAAAACTACTGCATTAAGTATTTCTATTTTACCGTTGGCTTCAGCCAACGGTTTGGGAATTACTACTATATGGGGCTTTAGCCCAATAAATATTGGACTAAAGTCTAATCAAAAGAGAACCACCTTTTTCGTCAGTTGCCTGCCTACCGTGCAGGGAGGAAGCTAACGGCAATAGATACAGATCCTAATCTCCCACTCTCGCCCTCACGCCTTCCCTCCCTCGTTTTAAATACATTTATTTTTATTTGACTTGCATTCATTACTTTCCTAACTTTATCACAATGAACCATAATCCATGCCATGGCCAGCCTTATACCGGGATACGAATATGACATTTTCATCAGCTACCGCCAGAAAGACAACAAAGGTGACAAGTGGGTGAGTGAGTTTGTTGAGGCGCTTAAGACCGAGCTTGAATCAACCTTTAAGGAAGAAGTAAGCGTTTATTTTGACATCAACCCTCATGACGGACTCCTCGAGACCCATGATGTAAACGAATCCCTGAAGGATAAGTTAAAATGCCTGGTATTTATCCCTATAATATCACGTACTTATTGCGATCCCAATTCTTTTGCCTGGGGATATGAGTTTAAGGCATTCGTAGAACAGGCTTCAAAGGATAAATACGGACTGAAGATAAAACTGCCTAATGGTAATGTAGAAAGTAGGGTGTTACCAATTAGTATTTATGACCTGGACCCTGATGATATTAATTTATGTGAATCAGTATTGGGTGGAGTTTTAAGGGGAATTGATTTTATTTATGCTGAACCCGGTGTAAACAGGCCTCTTAAACCTGATGATGATGAGAAAATCAATCTTAACAAAACCAGGTATCGGAACCAGGTAAATAAGGTTGGCAATTCAATAAAAGATGTAATTACTGCAATACAGCATTATAGTCCACAAAAAACGGAAGTACCTCAGGAATTAGCAAAGCCAGTATCCTCACCTCAAAAGAGCAATAAAACACCAATAATAATAACATCCGTTGTTGCATTAGCTTTGATTATTCTTGGGATTCTATTTATTCCAAAGTTGTTTAAGTCGTATGCCAAACTTGAAAAATCCATTGCTGTAATGCCTTTTAGAACTGACAATACTGATATTGAAAATGTTGCCTTTATTAATGATGCGAAGGAGAAAATTCTGAATAATCTGCAATCAGTTAAGGCTTTTAGGGTAATTTCCAGTACATCTACAGAAAAATACCGGAATCAAACTTCTAAATCTATTCCTGAAATTGCCAAAGAATTGGGTGTAAACTATATTGTTGAAGGTTATGGAAATAGATTTGGTGATAAATTTAGTCTTAATGTTCAATTAATTGATGCTTCAAAAAAGGAGAATCATATATGGGGAAAATCATATGAAAGCGATATAAAAGCAGTAAATGATGTCCTTGGAGTAATAATAGAAGTCGCTGAAGCGATATCCACTGAGTTAGAAACAGAGTTAACCTCTGAAGAAAAACAACTAATTGAAAAAACACCTACGGAGAACCTGGATGCATATTATGCTTACCAAAGAGGTAGGGATGAGTATTCAAATTATTTGCTGTATAATAACAAGGATGCATTAAACAGAGCTGAAAATTTCTATAACAGAGCTTTGGAAAATGATCCTTCTTATGCACAGGCATACACAGGATTAGCTCAAGTGTATTGGGAAAAACATTATGATGAAGAATATTTTTCAAAGAATTTTATGGACTCTGTCCTGTTACTGACCAATACAGCTCTCAGCTATGATAAAAATATTGCTGAAGCATATTCACTTAGAGGTGACTATTTCAGAATTACTGGTAATTTCAACCAAGCAATTATTGAATATGAAAAGGCATTGAAAATAAATCCGAATTACTGGCAAGCGTACTCTGGTTCAGCTGTATTGTACTTAAATCAAAAAAGAGATTTTTTACAAGCAATAAAAAATCAATATGCTGCACTAAGATTAAATCATGACCCCAAACTTCGCTCAAGTACTATATATAATATCGCATATTATCTTGATCATATGGGATTCTTTACTAAAGCAGAGTATTATTATAAAGAATTTTTAAAATTAAGTAATGATTCAAGTAAGTATTATAGGGCTATAGCATGGTCCAAAAATAGACAAGAAAAATATCCTGAAGCTATTGAATTCATGAAAGAATACTATAAGTTGGATTCTGATGACCAAGCAATAAGAGAAATTGGGGATTTTTACTTACACTTAGGTATCAAAGATTCTGCTATTGCATATTACAAAAAGTACATATTAAAATTGGACACAGTACAAACTAAAGGAGTAAATGATAGGCATCGAGTAGGATTCCGTTACCTTATGATTGGTAATAAAAAACAGGCTGATTTATATTTTGATATGCAGAAAAAGTATTGTGAGGAATCTATTGAACTAAACCGAGAATATGGGCAGATTTTTTTAGCATATTATGATCTTGCAGGGATTTATGCGATAAGAAATGATAAAGTAAATGCCTTTAAAAATTTAAATATCTATAATGACAAGATTGGAGGTTCTGAGTTTGCCACAATGGTCTGGTTCTTAAAAACTGATCCTTTTTTTGACAACATAAGGAATGAACCTGAATTCCAGGCTATTTACCACGAAATAGAGGAGAAATATAATAACACGCATGAGAAAGTCAGGAAATGGCTTGAGGAGAATGATATGCTGTAAAGAAAGAATAATTAACTTTGCAACAGCAGATGCAGGCAAAGAGGAGTATTTTTCGAGACCTGTTTAAAAAGCACCTCTGCAAATAATTGATAATAAGCGGTATATAACAGGGGTTCGATTCTCCTATGGAGTAACAAAAACAACCGCGAAAGCGGTTTTTTTGTTGTAAAGGAAGGAGCCCTGACATGTTGAACGTAGTGAGACATCGTCAGCGGCCCTGACGGAGCAACTACATTGCCGGCACTTAAGACGGTATTTTCTTTTGCGACGACAGGACGAGAAGTTTCCGCCAAAGGCGGACAAGTATCCGCCAGCCGGCATAAGCCCTGCTGTGTCCCGCGAAGTCTTGACGAAACGGGGACTGAGCAACCATATAATCAACTACTTATACAATCAGCCGTATAAGTGGTTTTTGTTTGTTGCCAGGAATTTGGGGATTTTAGATTGGTCCCCGTCCGTGAGAAAGATCAGGGATAAACAAAAAATATGGAAATAATGAATTAAAATAGATAAATTTACTTAACCACATTTAGTGTGAAAAAGCTTTTTTAAAATACCAACTCTGATGTGGTCAGTTTATCCTGCTTTTATAATCATATTTAATTAAACAGATAATTATAATTAATCGACATATTTTGAGACAAATAGATAAGATAAATAATGAAAATAAAATCACTTGTATTGCTTTCTATACTGTTTGCATGTGGTTGCAGCAATAATCAAAAATCTTCCCGGGACTTACTTAATAACATTTTCATCAGCCACTATAGGCATAGTATTATTTCAAAGGGAGATAATCTTCCGGATTTTGACAGAAAGAAGGACAGTATTAACCTGTTTCTTGTCGCCTTGCATGAAAGGATTGGACCAAAGGAATTTCAGAAAAAAGCGGGCTGGTCTGATGAAATGATGAAGGAAAAAACTCAATTTCTAATAAATAAAGGTTGGCTGGTTAATGATGATGAGGGACTTAGACCTTCTGTATTTATTGTGTCTGATGAACAGGGAAAAGAACTATACAAGCACGGAATACCTTTAGCCACAGAAATTGCGCAATCTATCGAAAAGGAGATCCCTGTTATCAGGGAAAAGTATAAAGCGACGGGTTTATCTGATAATTGGGATTTTGATTCTATGTCTTTTTTAATATTAAGTGATGTGTTGCTTGATAACTGGCAAATTATGGAAATTGAAGCTACATATTTAAAGAAAGAAAATCGTCCCCGGAGGCATGGAAAATTCTATTATGCTTCTATAATGGAGAATGCTGATATTGCTTATGAACCTTTTGGAATTTACGGCAATCAATACGGGAAAATAAATGATAGTACTTACCTGAGTATCTATGGGAACAATAGAATTATCATAAACGAAAGTCTAAAGAATAATTCTGCCTTCAGGGACTCCATTTTCAGGGTGGCTCTGAAACTTACACCTGAAGTGTACAGGTTTTTTGAAGAAATAGCCATGGACTACAGACCAAAACTATTGAAAATATTAAATGAAAATACAGATTATTCCCGTAAGGTGTTTGAAAAGACCGGATATTCAGATGAAATTACCTTTGAAGAATTCTTTATCTGGTGGTATCATTTTATATATACGAGTGCAACCAATATTCTGGCAAAAGGAAACTGCCTGAAGATTCCAGTAGGAGGAAACTTTTATTATATGTGATATCAGCTAAGGGAGATCGGAATTCACCACTCATACTCTATTTTAGACCTCTTTTCAACCAGAATGAATCCTTGTAGATATAATGCATAACTTAAAATACCCTCAATGTGGAAAATCCGGTCATTCAGAGCACCTCATTCCGGATCAACAGAACAAACGATTCCGGAAATGATTGAGCACTATAAACCGGAATAGGGTGCTCACTAACACCGGAACCTCCATTGAGGAGCAGGGAATGCTATAAAACTGTATATCCTACTAATATTTTTAGTTTATAAGGTATCGTCATCTTGAGGAAGTAAAAAAGTCTGTTGCCAAATAAAATAAATGATTATCTTTGCCCGGCAAAAAAGTTAAAGAAATGGCTAATCATCTATCTGCAGAAAAAAGAAACCGCCAGGCAAACGCCAGGAATGAAAGTAATAAGTATTATGCAAAGACAATGCGCAATGCATTGAAAGATCTTCATGCAACGACAAACAAGAAAAAGGCTGCTGAAATGCTGCCTAAAATGAATGCCATGCTCGATAAACTGGCAAAAAAGAATATTATACACACAAATAAAGCAGCCAATCTGAAATCATCAGCTGAAAAACATGTGAACAGTCTGAAATAGACTTTAATAATTAGCCGAATAATAATAAGGGGTCCTGTTAAGGACCTTTTTTATTTTGGTACAATTTCATATCTTGCATAAGGAATAATATTTTCGCTGCATGACCTTAAAAATCACTGACTGGGCTGTTGAGGACAGGCCCAGAGAAAAACTTATCAGACAGGGAACATCCAGTCTCAGCGATGCTGAGCTCCTGGCAATTCTCATTAGTTCAGGAACCCGGGAAAAATCAGCTGTTGACCTTGGCCGTGAGTTACTGAACAAGGTAAACAATAACCTCAACAGCCTTGGTAAACTTACGATAGCTGACCTGAAAAAAATCCATGGCATCGGTACAGCACGGGCAGTTACAATTGCCGCTGCACTTGAGCTTGGAAGAAGAAGAAAGCTTGCTGAACCACCTGAATTTCTGCAAATAAAGTGTTCTAAAGATATCGCTGATATTTTCCAGCCATTGCTTTCGGATCTTCAACATGAAGAATTCTGGATACTCTTCCTCAACAGGTCCAATAAGGTCATCGACAGAATGAGGTTGAGCCAGGGAGGTATAAGCGGAACCGTTACTGATGTAAGGATAGTGATGAAGAAAGCTATTGAATATCTTGCTTCAGGAATTATTGTATGCCATAATCATCCTTCAGGTAATCTGAATCCAAGTGAATCGGACACAAAAATCACAAAAAAGATCAAAGAAGCCGGAAACCTTATGGATATACAGCTTCTCGACCATCTTATAATATCCGAAAAAGATTACTACAGCTTTGCAGATAACGGACTGCTGTAACGAAAAATCTCTCAGTTCTGCATTCGCGGAACACCTCCCCTGAAGAAGAGGCAAAACCCTTATATTACTGAATTACTTTTAATTATGGGATTTCTTCCGCCCCTGGGGGGGAATTAAAGGGGGGTTTACATTAGAAATGAACTATCTTTATACTTCTTCACCTTGTTTTTGTTCGTACATTCCTTTAGCAGAGCTTTTATTGTCTTGCCAAGAACCGGATGTACCAATTCCGGTGCTATTTCACATAAAGGTACAAGTACAAATCTTCTCTCATGAAGCCGGGGATGAGGTATGATCAGGGTTTTTTTCTCAAATTTCCTTTTACCGTAAAACAGAATGTCTATATCAATGATCCGTGAAGTATAACCTTTTGATTCCCTCAACCTTCCCATACCGGCCTCTATCATCAGTAGCCTGCCGAGTAACCCGGATGGCTTGAGATCGGTATCCACTTCCAGTACTATATTCAGAAATAAATCCTTGCTATGAAAACCCCAGGGTTCTGTTTCATAAATTGATGATGATTTTATCACAGATCCTACATGTTTTTTTATCATGGTTTGGGCTTCATTCAGATTACACTCCCTGTCTCCTATATTTGAACCTATTCCGAGATATACTTTCATCCTGATAATTTTAGGAAACATGTATCAATTAGTACAAAGATACCTTAAATTTAAGCTGGTTTTTATATATTTAGAATTCAATTTAAAGCATTTCCACGATGAAAAATTTCCTTATTTACACATTAGCAACCATTACAGGTATTATCATTGCTTCCATACTTATGTTCTTTGTCCTTCTGGGCAGTCTGGGTATGATGGTCGCAGCCGGTGATAAACCTGTTTCAATAAGTGATAATTCAATACTGGTTTTAAAAGCGGGCGTCCCTATCCCCGACCGCAGTGATCCTAATCCGTTTGCCGGTATCGATGTAATTAACATGACATTCTCACCTGTTGCAGGGCTGAATGATATCCTTAAGAATCTGAAAAAAGCTGCCGGTGATGACAAGATTAAAGGAGTACTGATAGAGAATGGCCTCCTTACATCAGGCTGGGCTACCACCGAGGAGATCAGGAATGCTCTGAAAAGGTTCAGGGAAGAGAGTGGTAAATTCATCATAGCCTATTCAGACTATGTCATGCAGCAGGAAGGTTATTATCTTTCTACCGCAGCCGATAAAATATATATCAACCCTGGTTCGACAGTCGATTTTAAGGGATTAAGCGGAGAAGTGATGTTCTATAAAAATGCCCTGGAAAAACTTGGAATCGAAGTACAGGTGATAAGACACGGTAAATTTAAGGGTGCAGTGGAACCATATATTCTTGATAAGCTGAGTAAAGAAAACGAAGAACAAATCAGGGATTATGTGGGTTCAATATGGAACCATACCGTTGAAGAGATGTCGAAATCGAGAGGTCTGACTGTTGAAAGGCTTAACCTCCTGGCCGATAATCTGGCAGGTTATGTTCCGACATCAGCATTAGAAAACGGACTTGTTGATGGTCTTTTATTTCACGATGAATTAATAGATACTATTAAGTCATTGTCAGGCTTAACAAGTGAGGATAAGATAAACCTTGTTCCAATGATCAGGTACTCCAAAGTTCCTGATACTAAAAAGGCTGTAATCTCAAGGAATAAGATTTCCCTGATTTATGCTTCAGGGACAATCGTCATGGGAAAGGGAAGCGAGTATAATATTGGCGGCAACCATTATTTAGAGATCATCAGGAAAGAGAGGCTTGACAGCAATGTCAAGGCTATTGTTATGAGGGTAAACAGTCCCGGAGGAAATGCAATTGCATCTGATATTATCTGGAGAGAACTTGAACTGGCTGCTAAAGAAAAACCTGTGATCATATCAATGGGTAACTATGCCGCTTCAGGGGGATATTATATCTCTGCCCCTGCAACAAAGATCTTTGCAGACCCTACCACTATATCCGGGTCAATTGGTGTTTTCGGTCTTATACCACAGGCCGGGAAATTTCTTGAACAAAAGATCGGGATATCCACTCAGACAGTAAACACGAACAAATATTCCGACTTCCCTTCTGTTTACAGGCCAATGAATTCTTATGAAAAAGAGGTTATGCAGAGGAGTATTGAAAATGTCTACAGCGAATTTACAGGTAAAGTTGCTTCCGGAAGATACCTGAATATTGAATATGTTGACAGTATCGGGCAGGGTCGTGTGTGGAGTGGTAATAAAGCACTTCAAATAGGACTTGTTGATGAAATCGGAGGATTGAATGATGCTGTCGCAGAGGCTGTAAAGCTTGCAGGACTAGAGACATATTCTGTACGTGAATTACCTGCTATCGAAGATCCTTATACTAAATTGTTAAGACAATTAAGCGGTGAGGTAAAACTGAATATACTGAAAAAAGAATTTGGTGAAGCAGCAAAGTTTTACAGAGACTTCACGGAAATCAAAGAGATGACCGGGATACAGGCAAGGCTCCCATATATGATTGATATTCATTAATTTATGAGGAACAGGAGAACTATATTTCTTTATCCTTTTTCACTTCTTTATGGCCTGATAACCGGTTTCAGGAACTTTCTTTATAATGCAGACATACTCCGGTCTCACTCCTTCCCAGTTCCTGTTATCTGTGTCGGGAACATTACGGCAGGGGGAACAGGCAAAACACCTATGACCGAATACCTGGTAAATCTTCTCAGGAATGAATTCGAAGTGGCTGTTCTGAGCAGGGGTTACAAAAGAAAATCACATGGATTTATTATTGCCGTTGATGCCTCTGCCCATGATGATATTGGTGATGAACCTTTGCAGATCGCAGGTAAGTTCCCAGGGATAACTGTGGCTGTCGACAGGAAAAGAGTGCACGGTGTCAAGGAGATATTAAAGCAAAAACCCGATACAGATGTAATAATACTCGATGATGCTTTCCAGCACAGGAGTATTAAACCCGGTTATTCAATCCTGCTCTCCGATTTCAACAGATTGATGATTCACGACAGAATGCTGCCATATGGGAATCTGAGAGAGAGCATCATCAACATGAATAGAGCCGATATTATAATTATAACCAAAACCCCTGAAACGCTGGCTCCTATCGAGAGAAGACTTATAGCCAAGGATATTCAGAAAGCTGCTTACCAGTCGCTCTTTTTTACATCAATAACATATAGATCACCATTGACTGTTTTTAAAGATGTTAAAGCTGAAAAAAATATTTTCGGCCACCGTGGAAAACTGGATATACCAGGTGTACTTCTGGTTACAGGAATTGCCAATCCGGAACCACTTGCTGATTATCTTCAAAAGATGGCAGGCGAGATAATAACCCTTCCATTTGGTGATCATCACAGGTTTAGTAACAGAGATATTCAAACAATTACCGAGAGATGGGAATCACTCCGGTCGCCACGGAAGTATTTAATTACCACTGAAAAAGATGCAGTTAGATTGCGGGAATTTACTAATATTGCAGAACCAATACGTATTGCATCTTATTATATACCTGCAGGCATAGACTTTTTAAATGACGACAAGGAAGAATTTGATAACATGATAATTGAATATGTTAGAGAAAATAAACGAATCAACAGAATTTCTTAGAGAAAAAGGAATATTACGTCCTGATGCCGGAATTATTCTTGGGACAGGGCTTGGCGGACTGACAGCAAAGATTGAAAACAGGATTGAAATAGATTATAAAGATATCCCGAATTTTCCTGTCTCTACAGTTGAAGGACACGAGGGAAAGCTTATTTATGGTGATTTCGGCCGTAAGAAAATTGTTGTTATGAAGGGACGCTTTCACTATTACGAGGGATATGGTTCTGATTTAATGGCATTACCCGTCAGGGTACTTAAGTATCTTGGCATTAAATGTCTTTTTCTTTCCAATGCTGCCGGTGGTGTAAATCCTGATTTTCAGATTGGTGATATAATGATTATTACCGACCATATCAGCCTGTTACCCAATCCTCTCATTGGCATAAATGATGATCGTATTGGACCGCGATTCCCTGATATGGGAGAGGCATACGACAGGTATCTTATCAAAAAATCCGAGGTCATTGCACATAATCTTAAGATCAGGATCCATAAGGGTATTTATCTCTCAACCAGCGGACCAACTTTTGAAACACCGGCAGAATATAAATTTTTCAGGACTATAGGTGCTGATGCAGTGGGAATGTCGACTACCCCGGAAGTTATTGTTGCACGTCATATGGGACTTCCCTGTTTTGCTGTCAGTATTATCACAGATCTCGGAGTGGAAGGGAAAATAGAATATACAACCCATGAATCAGTCATGGAAGAGGCTGCAAAAACCGAAGAACGAATGACAGCCATCATGACGGAGATGATTGCAACACTATAATTCGGCTCCCCTCCCGGGAGGGGATTTCAATTTTTTATTACCGTACATATTTTTTTCCACAATTTTGTTTTGCCTTTGTCATTATATAACTCGATAAGGAAAATATAGATACCGGTGCTGACAATGTTTCCGTCATCTGCTGTTCCGTCCCATACTATTGCTGCCCTGCTTCCTGCAAACAGGTTCTCAGCGATTCTCTTCACATAATTGCCTGTTTCATTGAATATTGTAACTGTAACTACATTCCCGTTTCCTTCAAGATTTAAATCAATAACCAGCAGGTCCTCATACCCGTCATTATCAGGTGTTATCCTGTCTGATGAAAGAGTTATCCTGTCATCAGTCTGTATTCCCCTGCTAAAAACAGAGTTTTCCCTTCCCGGAGTACCCCATCCGGCACTTTCAGATGCAGAGTGCCAGTTCATGCTTTCAGATGATGCTGCCTGTGGCCTGATCTTTTCAAGTGAAATACCCCTGTTATCTGCAAGTAGTGAATAGTGCATTTCTTCACTGTAAAGAACCTCATCAATAAGGTCCAGTTCCCGGTTTAAAAGTATTAGATGGCCCCTATCATTAGGCATAGATGGTAATGAATGTGTGTTGAAAACAGTTTTTTCGTCGGATGATAAATACCTGTTGAGTACACTTTCCCTGTCGGTTGTTACAACATAAAAACTCCATGGCAAAAAACATCTGGATTCCTCACCAATAACCTTAATCGTAGAAGTATCACCCGATTCATCGATTGATGCCAGGTAAAGTCTGGAAACATCAATTACTCTATCTGAACAATTATATAGTTCAATATAATCCGGATCATCAGGATATGGGTAAAACAACAGCTCATTAAAAACAATATCTCCGGCTTTTGCCCGGGCAGGAATTCCAAAACAGGAAAGATTATCAATTATCGGATTCCCTGAAAAATCCAACATAAGAGGTGATAAGTGTAAAGTATACACTTGTTCTGTTTCAAAGGGTGTTTTTGCTTTTATACGGAAGTGTTGATAAAGAGGGTCAACGACCTCAACAGAGTCAGCGGGGACATGATCTATCAGAATATTCTGAACATTATTTTCAAGATCAAAGATTGTCTCCGATAACCAAAGATCAAATGAAATTGTGTCATATGGGAAGACATTCAGAATACCTTTGAAACAATTATCAGGATTGGTCCGTGCTACAGAGTTCTCTAATCCCGGAGTTCCTCCTGTATTGGAAATTGATGCTTCCCAGTTACCATCTGAGAAAAATGGATAATTAATATCAATAATTTCAAGTGCCCAGCCCCCATCTTCCTTAAGTTTATCACTATACCAGCCTGATGAATATTCGAGTCCATGGATAAGATACCCGAGACTATCAGATAATGCAATCAATTTCCCAACATCTGTAAGTACAGGAAAAGGCTTCAGTCCAGTTGTTTTTCCATACTTACTGAATAATGAAGTATCTGAAAGTGAGCAAAAGATAATATATTCACCAGGCCCGATAATCCCGGATGGCAAACTAATTGTTTGATCACCATTCCGGAAAATCCAGTTTTTGGTATTAAAGGTATATTGTGTCCTGTTTGTAATTTCAAGGTATTCTTTCCCGGGAAGGTTTACTTCGGGAATTGGATCAGCCATAATTTCTGTAAAAAGAACATCTCCTGCCTCAACCCATACAGGTGTGAAATAGACTCTCACATCATTATTACAGTTATCGACCTTGTCGCATATATCTCTGATTAATAGGCTATTCGCTACTTTATTATTTAGATTGCCAGAAAACTGAAGTGTATATATATTTTCCGAATTCTTCCTGATACTTGTTACATGGATATTGTTATCTTCGGGAATATAATTTTCGGCAATCATATTCTTATCTGCGAGTTCTTCATCGGTTATTATTTCCAGAGATCTCCTTCCGGTTACTGTACAGCCAGTAATTAGAGGAGGTATGGTATCTTTATAGAATACACCATTGATTTCAAGGTCATCAAACCATAATAACCTGTCTCGGGTCGATGTATACCTGTAATTGACCAGGAACCAGGATGCTTTACACAATTCCGGATCTGATCCTTCAGCCCAACATCTTAGGTTACTATCAGAATCAAGAACAGAGATATTCCATAATCCTGTCTCAGTGCGTTCAACAGATATAATGGAAATTGCATTAATACCAATATCATTCTGCCAGTTAACCGGGCATTTAACCACAACCGATACTGATCCATCCCTGATTTTCCATATCCTTAGTGTATCATCGTACCCGGTTAAATTGACTCCAACGATAAATCCGTTTGATTTTTGTTCAGAAGGCAAACTAACAGGATCAGTATCTGACATCAGATAAACAGCCCAGTTGTTTGATGCAGAGGGATCATATCCATGCCTGATCATAAACCTCCATTTTATTAGCCCTTCATCGGGATGCAGATTGGTCAGTGGTATTCCAATGCAGTCTGAACCCGACAAAGTATTATCAAAAACATGATGAAGAGAGTATCCCCCGCTAAGGCTTTGCGAGCTATCGGCTATCCAGTGGCCGGCTGTTGATTCAGTCCAGTTTTCAACAGAAGCCGATTCAAAATTTTCAATTATTTGGCCATGTGCCATAACAGGCACAAAAACTACCAGTAAAACTATCCCTTTCATACAACGAGACGAAATGAAAAAAAAGTTAATTTTGACCTTTTTTAACTTAGAGTAAATTTACATCTTTTATTTAATTATTGCAAAGACCAGAATAATGAAAACAGCAGTTATCGGAGCAACAGGTATGGTGGGACGCGTTATGTTGGAAGTACTTGAGGAAAGAGATTTTCCTGTTTCAGAAATTATTCCTGCCTCATCGGAAAAATCAGTTGGAAAAGAACTTATTTTCAGGGGCAAACCTGTAAAGATTGTAAGCGTAATGGAGGCTGTTAAGGCAAAACCGGTATTTGCAATTTTTTCTGCCGGGGCATCAACGTCAAAGGCATGGGCTCCTGTTTTTTCAAAAAATGGAACAGTAGTAATTGATAACTCATCTGCCTGGAGGATGGAGAAGGAGGTACCACTTATAGTACCTGAAATCAACAGCCATGTACTTAAAAAGGGTGACAGGATAATTGCAAATCCAAACTGTTCTACCATCCAGATGGTTTTGGCACTTGCTCCTCTTCACAAAAAATACAGGATCAGAAGGATAGTTGTTTCAACATATCAGTCGGTTACGGGAACAGGTGTAAAAGCTGTAAACCAGATGGAAAACGAAAGAAAGGGAATAAAGGGAGAAATGGTCTATCCTCATCCCATAGATATGAATTGTTTCCCTCATGGAGGTACATTTCAGCCTGACGGTTATACAACAGAAGAACAGAAACTGGTTGATGAAACCCGTAAAATACTTGAGGATCAGACCATCCAGGTTACGGCCACAGTTGTGAGGATCCCGGTTGTGGGAGGACACTCGGAGGCTGTGAATGTGGAATTTGAGAAGGATTTCGACATTGAAGATGTAAAATCACTCATTAAGAATTTTCCGGGTTTGGTTGTATATGACAACCCGTCTAAAAACGAATATCCTATGCCTGTACTTTCACATAACAGGGATGAGGTTTTTGTTGGAAGAATAAGAAGGGACCTTTCAAGGGAGAAATGTCTTAACCTGTGGATCGTCTCTGATAATATTCGTAAAGGTGCTGCTACAAATGCAGTACAGATTGCGGAGTATATGGTAGAGCACAAACTATATTGACCCCCGGTACTGCTATGACGAAACACTGCATGAAGGGGAATGACCCCCGTTCCGCCAAGGCGGAACACCCCCTGAGGTAACCCCCTTTCGCTGCGCGGAACGCCCCCTTTAGGTAAATACCCCCGATAGCTATCCGGGAGGGGGGTCATCAAATAAGAAATTATTATAAGGATACTTTGTTATATGAATCTTCTTAACTTCCTTATAGAGGATTTCCTTCAACTCTTCAATATTTTCCTTTGTTTTTGCAGAAATGAAAACTGTCGGATGGTATTTATCATTTGCCATCCAGCTCTTTTTAAGGTCGGTGAGTGAGACGTTTTCTCTCTGAACAGGTGTCAGATCATATTCATCCCTCTCAGTATATGAGAATGCATCTATTTTATTGAATATCAGAATTGAAGGTTTATCTGCTGATTTTAGTTCTGAAAGAGTTTCGTTGACTATTTTTATTTGTTCCCCGAAGCCCGGATGTGAAATATCCACTATATGCATTATCAGGTCGGATTCCCTTACCTCATCGAGAGTCGATTTAAATGATTTTATTAGATCATGGGGGAGTTTACGGATAAATCCTACGGTATCTGACAACAGAAAAGGGAGGTTTCCTATAACAACTTTCCGTGTGGTTGTATCAAGAGTGGCAAAAAGCTTGTTCTCTGCGAAAACCTCTGATTTACTGAGGAGGTTCATTATTGTTGATTTTCCCACATTTGTATATCCCACCAGTGCTACCCTTACCATTTTACCGCGGTTTTTACGCTGGGTAGCCATCTGGATATCTATTTTTTTCAGTTGTTCCTTCAGAAGAGCGATCTTTTCCCTGATTATCCTCCTGTCAGTCTCTATCTCTGTTTCACCCGGTCCCCTCAGACCAATACCTCCGCGCTGTCTTTCCAGGTGGGTCCACATACCTGCAAGCCTTGGCAGCAGATATTGATACTGTGCAAGTTCCACCTGTGTTCTGGCATGTGAAGTGTGGGCGCGTCCGGCAAAAATATCAAGGATAAGATTTGTTCTGTCAAGGATCCTGCATCCGAGAGCTTTTTCGATATTTCTCAGCTGGCCAGGGGACAACTCATCATCAAATATTGCAATATCAATATTATTCGTATCTATATAGCGGGCTATTTCCGATATTTTACCGGAACCGATAAAGGTTTTCGGGTTTGGAATTTCAAGCTTCTGGATAAACCTGTATACAGGTATAACGCCGGCTGTTTCGGCAAGAAATGCCAGCTCGTCAATAAAGTCGTTTGTCTCGTATTCGTTCTGCCCGGGATAATTGATACCAACAAGGATCGCTCTCTCCTCTCTCCGGCCTGTTTCGATCATTAATTAATAAGCCTCCTGTTTGATTGTATTGAGCCCCGTATCGCCTGTTTTAGAGCCTCTGAACATCTTAGCACCATTTCCATATCAGAAGGGAAAGGCATTGCTTTCGCTTTGGTTCTCTCCAGCTGGGAAGTGGTAAGAGCACCGAGATCGCCAATAGCTCTTGCTGACATATGCTCAAAAGTAGACTGGGCTCCAATGGGATCTTTTTTCAGAACAGTCTTGGGATTCATCTGGATGATTTCAATATCACCGTCGATCTGACATTGTTTTGTCTGAAGTGTTGTTACAAGGGCACATTGAAGTGTTTTATATTTCTTAATCTTGATATCGTTGCCCAGTGTATCCTTCGTAACATTTCCCCTGCTGTCTAGCTTGTATTCGTAACCATCTTCAACATCTCTTTTGGCTATTGAGTCATACTCCTCTGTCAGGTCGGGGCTTACAGCAATATTTCTAACATTTACATTGATAAAATAGTCATACTCAACATTCTCATCAAGATTAGTTATATTGTACTCCACCCATTCA
>CAZDOM010000067.1:0-17108 GCA_964507015.1 uncultured Rikenellaceae bacterium
ATATGGTTTAGAGAATTATTTATAACAATACGCTTTAACCATGTTCCGAATGAAGACTCTCCTCTGAACCGGTCAATGCCTGAAAAAGCATTTATGAACGATTCCTGAATAATATCTTCTGCATCATTTTTATTGATCACCATTCTGATACACGTGTTATACATCGCGGGCAGGTACATCCTGTACAGCCTGAACATTGCCTTCTGATCACCCTGACAGGCTTTCTCAACAAGTTTGTTATTAATATCAATTATTACTGTCTCCAAATCCGGGTTTCTATTTCAATGACACAGAAAAATAAAAAAGTTGGAATAATTTAGGATAAATTTGTCAGTAACAATAATATTTCTCATCTGACATTTTTGTTATTTTGCTTTTTTACAATGATATAGATAAATTTATCAAAAAAGGGTGCGAAGAACCGAGAACCGCCTGCGGTGGAACTGGGCGCAGCCAAGATCAATTACTCCCTTTAGAATCGGGGCAAATAATTGATCTTCAAGCATAAAAAAGCTTATATGTATGATAGTTGATAGTCATTTTGAATAATAATCAAAAAACTTAAATATGTCGGAATCAAAATTTTATCATTTTACCAGCAAAGGATTATTTTACGGTGTCGGGTCAGCCAAAGATGCCTTAGAATCATTAAAAGAGGGTGGATTTATCTGGCTCGATTTCTATAATCCCGGGAAAGAAGAACTATATTCTCTGGTCGACACCATGGGAATTCATCCTCTCTCTGTGGAAGACTGCCTGGATAACAGCCAGTTACAAAAGATTGAACACTTTTCAGGTTATTCTTTTATTATTTTCAACACGTTTACATGCGGGGATAAAACCCTGTTTATTGATGAGATTAACCTATTCATAGGAAAGAACTTCCTTATTACTGTTAGCGGTGTTAATTCCGAAGAACGAAAACCCCTGAAGAATATAGTAAAGATTATTGAAAACGATCCCGGACTGGCGAAAAAGGGCCCTGCTTTTCTAATGCATATAGTTCTCGATTATATTGTTGATGAAAAGCTCCGGGAATTTGAATCGCTTGAAGATGAGCTGGAGGAAGCAGAAAATGAAATTCTGGATAATACCGCATCATTTCAACCAAGCAGTCTGATGAGATTAAAAAAATACCTTGTTACTCTGCGCAAGGGTATTTTTCATGAAAGAGAGATCCTTGTAAAGATATCGAGAAAAGAATGCCAGTTTATTCCGGATAATGCAATTGTCCATTACCGCGATATTTATGATCACCTTACCAAATTTTTTGAGCTGACAGAGACCAATCGTGAAATTGTTACCAGTCTTATGGAATTGTATTCTTCCCTTCTGAACACCCAGATGACTAAAGTATCTAATGAAACCAATTTCTCTGTAAGAAGACTCACTTTAATTGCTACTGTTTTTATGCCCCTTACTCTTATTGCCAGTATAGGTGGTATGTCGGAATGGACAATGATGACAGGTCCTTCACAGTGGAAGATATCGTATCCTTTATTTATTGTTGGATTACTGGTTATTGCAATAATAAACTACCTTCTTATTAAAAAACTTGAAAAAGGAGACTGGCTTAAGAGGAACAAATTTAACAAGGAGGAATAATTTTTTTAAAGAATTTAAGTACTTCGGGAATCAGTAATTTCGGTTTTCAATTCAAACATTTTAAGGTACTTGTCTGCAAATGCTTTAATAGCATACGCGAAGAAAAATCCCGAGAGCATATCAATGCTATAATGTCCGTGTGATAAGAATAATGCAATAATTATAACCATCAGGCAAAACGCAAGGATATATTTATATGTTTTATTGTTGACCAGTAAAAGAAGGAGAAAAGAATTTCCAACATGTCCGGAGGGATAGACCCCAAGTTCAAATTTGGAAAAACCATTAAACAGAGGATCTGACCCCAGAAACTCCGGTGGATTACCAAAAGGTGTGAGAACAATAAAAACAGCTCTGATTATAAAGAATATACCGCATAACAGCAAAATATAAGGCAATCTGTTATAATCCTTTTTGTGCACTATATAGACAGCTACAGCCAGGAATATGATGAGACAAAAAATATCATAGATGAGTGAGAGATCAATAACCGGAAGATTATCGAGTATAAGATCCGAAAGCATAGGCAGTGTCTTGCCTTCACTCATATAGTTATGAAGATATGTCTGTGAGGCAAAATTAAGAGCAGCTCCGGTAAAAAGCGATAGCAGACCTATGTAAAAATATTTGCTTTTGATTACCGGTATCAGGGATCTGGTAATTTCAACTAAAAAAGAACTCCTGCTTTTGCTATGGGTCTGAATATGTGCCATTTAAATTAATAATAGCAATTCAGTTTTATGATATAACATTGAATCCACTCTAAAAAGTATTTTTCTTGCCACAAAGGCACCAGGGCACTATTGTTTACCAAGACTAAGTCTTTAAATATGAAATCTTTGTGATTCTTGATGTCTTGGTGTCCTGGTGGCAAATGCATTCATTTATTATTTTCGGAGTGGACTCAACATTAATAATAGAGTCTGTAAATATAAGTTATTTTGATTATTCCGGATCAGTAAAGTTATCCGGATGGGACATTTCGTTGTAGATACTAATAATTTCTTCCTTGAATTCCGGTGGTGCATCAAGCTGACCCCAGGTTGACTGAGTTTGCCATAATCCGTCGTATGCTGAATCGTGAAATGAACGGATTATATGGGGTATGCCTTTTTCATTTAATATCTCGTCAATGAGATTTGCTTCAATGCTATTACTGAGAATGAGAATTTTGGTGGTTTTTGCCATCCTGCCATATTTTGAGTAAATATAGTAACTTAATTACTGGTTTATTAGCTGAAATTTGAAATTCTATAAACCGATCTCTTCAAAGACTTCTCTTTTTAGTGCTTTTTCAGCTGTTTCAGGGCATCACCATCTCCATTCTCAATTTGGCGATATAATCACTTATCTTGTTAAGGGTTTCCACAGTCACATCCATTTTGGCACCAGAAGACCGTAGTACCTGTTTTACGGTATCAATTTCAAGGTCACCCTTTTCGAAATATATATCAAAGGTGTTGAAATAATTCTGCAGGAATTTCAGCTTCTTCGTATAGTATACGACAACCGGATCGTCGTAATAGTTCTTCATGAAGCTTAAAAGAGATGTGAGTGTATATTTTTGTTCGGCGATCCTCTGCACGACTTCAGGGTCGGGATTTTGAGGATTATAAACAAGCTGTGTGGCAATAAACATTGCCTCAACCCATCCTCCCATTATCATAAGTCCGGCTGTACTCTCCCTGCCGCTTTGCCGAAGGTGGTTTTCAATATCTGTATATGCATTCTTCATCAGGACAGTGATGGTATCCAGGTCGGCCATATCTGATTCTACCCTTCTTATAGGTTCTATAAGCAGATTATCAGGAATACCGAGCTTATTGCTCATCTCCCTGATAGTAACCATATAATCAATGATTTCCTGTCCGAATCCGAACATTTTCAGGTAACCGAAATCAACTCCATAAATACCTGTATTGATTGCAGCTTGTGAGTTGCTGAGGTAAAAATCACTGTTGGAAACAGGATTAAGAGTAGCATCGTTATAAGGTAAAGCCAGCCTGTTGAATATTACAGTTATCTCCATTGGAGTAAGAAGTCCATAATATGTTTCACTTCTTGTAACCGGTTTACCTATAGTGGCTGAATCAGTTTTATAAGTCGAAAAGCTGGGCATGAATGTGTCTTTTTCAGGAGCTTTGGGTTTGCACGAAGAAATAGTAAGGAATATAATTATAAAAAAATACCAGGCCGAATTTTTCATAAGCGATAATTTAATATCAAAAATAATATAAAAACTTTAATTTACTCCCAACCCCCCGCTTCCCGTTCAATGACCCCCCAACCTCCCGCTAACGCGGGACTATAAACCCAGACATATATTCATAATATAATGCAGTACGGGTTTTAAGCCCCCTTTAGGGGGCGTTCCGCGCAGCGGAAGAGGGTCACAACACAATCCTGTTTCCCAGTTTCTCGGAAATCATACGTAATGCAACTTTAAGGTTCTGGTCTTTTTTCTGGAGTGCAAGGATCCTTTCTTTATCACCTTCCTGAGCAGCCTCTTCGAGCTGTGACATGTTTTCCTTCAGCCTGTTCTTTATCTTGTCGCTTTTGAATTTAAGTACAGCATCAGGTACAATATCACGGATCTTCATATCCTCAGTTTCAACATATGTCTGTTTATCTTTCCATATCCTGCTGAGAATATGTGGTTCGGAAAGCAGATCAGCAGATGATCTTGATATTGCAGGATCTTCGTGTTTTACGAAATGTTTATCTCCGGGAAATATACCCTGCTCAGTATAGAACCTGAATTCTTCAAATATCTTCTGCCAGATATCATAGTCAAACAAAAGGTCATCTGTAACAATTTCCCTGACAATATAATCCGAAACCGTTGTCAGCTCTTCCTGTCCATCTTCGGTGCGTATCTTTCTTTCAAGCTCGGTACTTCCGAATTTAAGCAGGAGCCTTATAACCTCTTTTTCGGAATAGAATGTTACAACATCTTGTTTTACGGGTTTTTGTATTACCGGGGGAGGCAATGGGAGGTCCTCCGGACCAGGATATTTGTTTCTGTCCTGGAACGACCTTTGTTGCAGGAGTTTGTTAACCTCATGATAAAGTATTTCTTCGGTGATCTGAAGCCTGGAACTGCATTCCTTTATATATACAGTCCTGGTTATGGTCTCAGGAATAACTGCAATAGATCTTACTATATCACGTATCAGGTTAGCTTTACGGACAGGATCATCACTGGCCTCCTCGAGGAGAAGTTCAGTTTTAAAATGGATAAAATCCCTCTCCTTCTCCTTAAGGTATTTCAGAAATTCCTCGTTACTAATCTTTTTTGAGTACGAATCCGGATCTTCTCCTTCAGGAAGAAGTATTATCCGTACATTCATTCCCTCCTCCAGGACTATATCTATACCTCTTATTGAAGCCTTTAATCCTGCCGGATCGCCGTCATATACGATTGTAATATTCTGTGTAAAGCGTTTTATAAGACGCACCTGCTCCTGTGTAAGAGATGTACCTGATGATGCCACAACATTTTCAATGCCTGCCTCATGGAGTGACATCACATCGGTATATCCTTCAACGAGATAGCATTTATCTTCTTTGCCTATTGCCTTTCTTGCCTGGAAAATTCCATAGACAATACGACTTTTATGATAGATCTCCGATTCGGGTGAATTGACATATTTAGCTGTTTTTGCATCCGATTTCAGGATCCTGCCGCCAAACCCGAGAACCTGTCCTGAAAGAGAATGAATAGGGAACATTACCCTTCCGTTGAACCTGTCAAAGATATGTTCCTCATGCTCTATTGACAGTCCCGTTTTAACCAGGAAATCTTTTTTATAGCCATCATCCCTGGCATGTTTCGTAAAAGCATCACGTTTTTCCAGGCTGTACCCGGCCTCAAACTTTTTAAGCGTCTTCTGCTGGAAACCTCTCTCCCTGAAATATGAGAGACCCACGGAAATACCCTCATCGGTGGTAAACAGATTTTCAGAGAATTGCCTTGCAGCATAAGCTGTAAGGACAAGCAGGCTCTCCCGTTCATTTTGCTTTTCCAGCTCTTCAGGAGTAAGCTCTTTTTCAACGACTTCAATGTGATATTTATGTGCCAGGTATTTAAGAGCCTCAGGATAAGAAAGATGCTCGTGCTCCATAATGAAATTTACCGAATTACCCGCTTTCCCGCATCCGAAACATTTAAATATCTCTTTCGATGGTGAAACAGTAAAAGAGGGCGTTTTCTCATTATGGAAAGGACATAATCCCAGGTAATTAACGCCACGTTTTTTCAGTGGGATAAACTCCTGTATCACGTCTACTATCTGTGCGGCGTCAAGAATCCTGTCAATTGTGGCACGGTCGATCATGATGTAAAGATATTCAAAATAACCCCCCAACCCCCCTGAAGGGGGGCTAATTATGTAATTAGTTTTAATTCAAATTTTGTTGAATAATCCTTAACTTTATAAAATCACTATGAAGAAACTGGTAATTCTCACCGGCGCCGGCATGAGTTCCGAAAGTGGTATACGTACTTTCAGGGAGGCAGGTGGATTGTGGGAGGAGTATGATGTTACAGAGGTTGCTTCACCAATAGGCTGGTTGAAAAACCGCGATCTTGTTCTTCGGTTCTATAATGAAAGACGTACACAGCTGGAAGTATGTGAGCCGAATACCGGACATAAGGGTGTTGCAGATCTTGAGAAATACTTTGATGTCGAAGTTATAACTCAAAATGTTGATAACCTGCATGAAAGGGCGGGAAGTACAAAGGTGCTGCACCTTCATGGGGAACTTACAAAAGCGCGAAGTACAACAGATCCTTCATTAATTTACGATATAGGGTATAAGGAAATTAAACCCGGTGATAACTGTGAAAAAGGAAGCCAGTTACGTCCACATATCGTATGGTTCGGTGAAGCAGTTCCAATGATGGATGAGGCCGTAAGGATAACATCTCAGGCAGATATATTTGTTGTGATAGGATCATCATTAAATGTATATCCTGCAGCAGGACTTATGGAATATACACCTGAAAATGCCTCACTATGGCTGATAGATCCCAACGAAGTGATAATCCCTGCTTATAGGAAGGTTGAGGTAATCAAAAAAAAGGCTTCGGAAGGAGTTAGAATTCTTAAAGAAAAATTATTGGCCGGTAATTCTAAATCATATATCACACAGTCAGTTTAAGCAACTCTTCGATAGCCGGCTTTAATTAATGATCAGCTTAAGAGCTGTAACTTTTTTGTCATATTCTATATTGATAAAATAAACTCCGGGAGGTAAAGCTTCATCTATTATTAACTTTTGTGTGTCCTGATTTTTCTGTTTATGGATAACTTGTCCCTTTATATTTAGGATATTTAGAGAAATATTTTTAAATGTCGATCCCAAATCGATGGTGAAATAATCATCTGTCGGATTCGGGTAAACAACAACACTTTTCCCTGAAGATATATCATCACTGTTGCTGACTATCGTAGTTCTTGAGAAATATGCATTATCAGAGATTCCGGTACGGTGATCAACCCATATTACATAGGCATTTCCGTCAGAGCTCAGGAAAATATGAGGGTCACCGGCATCATTAGGAAGTGCGTCGTTCATAGCAACCGGGGTTGAAAAAGTACTACCTCCATCTGCTGATTCCAGCAGCCATATTCCCCAGTTAACGTCAAATAAAGCATACAATACAACGCTTAATTTATCATTATTGGCCATTAAATCGTGATTATTGCATATCCCGTCATAGCCTGCAAGTAAAACTTCCGGTGAAAAACTTGCGCCTCCATCCGAAGAAACAGATAAATAGATCCTGTTATCGACCCAATCGTCGCCTAACCTTTTGTCGGCGAATGAGATATATACTTCATTTGTGGCACCTAGTGATATCTTTGGCTTATATTGAATAGCATCCACTCCGGCAGATAAAATGTCATTTACCATCACATTACTGCTGATACTCACGCCGTTATCTGTGGATTTAGCAAAATAAATATCCCCATTTCCTGTGGCACGCCTGCCGTCTATCCATGTAAGGTAAATGTTTCCGGATCCGTCAATAGCAATGGATGTCACGCCATCCACTTCAACTGACGCAACACAGCCAGCGTCATTTACTTTGAGAGGGGTTTTAAAGCTTGACCCTCCATCATCTGATCTGACAAGATAATATTCTACCAACGGATAACCGATGAGATCACCATAAAATATGTAAACATTATCTCCATCAGCACATATACTTGAATAAACAAATGAATTGGTGGTTGTTATATCGGTTTGTGGCAAGAACGTACTGCCTCCATCGACTGATTTTGTAAAGCATATATTATATTCATCCCAGGATGTGCCCGTAATCTTATTCCATGCTATATAAATAACTCCGGCAGAAGTAACTGCAATTGAGGGAAACGCATAATTAACAGTTGAAGAGTTATAGGAAACAATAACATCTGACAAGAAGTTCTCTCCTCCATCGGTTGATTTAGAGAAATAAATATTACCTATTCCTTCTCTTTTATCGGACCAGACCGTATATATAATATCGTCTACGACGGTAATGCACCTGCTTCCTTCAGTTGAGGCATCCACATCGATAACATCATTCAAACGTATGTTTGGAGAAACTGTCTGAGAAAGGATACCTGTTGCAGGTAGTAAATTTAACACTACTACCATCATGATGATAGTAAGAAGATTTCCTGGGTGTTGCATTTTTCTTTTCATTTTATATATTATTTTACGTGACTATGCCGGTTTAAATTATTATTGATATCCTATATTCATTATGTGTTATTTGGAAATTGTCAAATAACAATCTGATTTCTGACCGGACATCAAATACATATTAAAAGTATAATTTATTTTTATAAAGTAAATTAAATGAATCTGATTATTTCTTTTCAATTGTTAATTAACCTGATAACTGACCCGATAATATTAAAAATCAATATTTAATTGCTTATTCTTATTTGCATAAGAACCGTCTCTTAATCCGGAGATAATCGATCAATGGATTTATATTTTTAACTTTATGTCGAACTCGCGTTAAAGGATATCTCATAATGAAGCCAACAAGAAAAATAATCCTCGCAGTCACCGGTGCCAGCGGATCAATATATGCAAAAACCCTTCTTGGTAAATTGCACACTTTAAAAACACCGCTGGAGGAGATTGCAGTTGTCTTTTCAGATAATGCAAAGAATATATGGGAGTATGAAATCGGGGATGTTTTTAAGCCGGAATCTACTGCTCAGGTATATGATAACACCTCATTTTTTGTTCCTTTCGCATCAGGATCTTCTGACTATGACACTATGATTATATGTCCGGCATCGATGGGAATGCTTGGACGCATTGCAAACGGAACATCAGAGGATCTTATAGCCCGGGCTGCCGATGTGATGCTTAAAGAAAGAAGAAAGCTGATACTTGTCCCGAGGGAAACACCATATAACCTGATCCATATCCGGAATATGGAAACACTTACCCTGGCAGGAGCAATAATTTGTCCGGCAACACCCTCTTTTTACAGTAAACCGCAGACTATTGACGATCTGGTTCTGACAGTGGTTGAAAGAATACTCTCACTGGCAGGATTTGGTATGAATACTTACCGGTGGATGGAAAATGATTGACAGGCGCATAGTTAAATTCCTTAAGAGACATCATGTTCTCACAATTGCCACAACAGTAGACAATATACCATGGTGTGCCAATTGTTTCTATGTTTACCTTGAAGAAGAAAATGCTTTTGTTTTTACAACAGATCCGGATACCCGCCATGGGGAGGAATTTGTGAAAAATCACCATGTAGCAGGTTCAGTGGTGCTTGAAACAAAAATTATAGGGAAAATACAGGGAGTTCAGTTCCAGGGGATTGTATCCGAACCTGAGGACGAAATGGCAGAAAAAGCAAAAAAAGCCTATATTAAAAGATTTCCTTTTGTAATACTTATGGAGACTCACCTGTGGATAGTCAATCTTACACATATAAAACTGACTGATAACAGGCTGGGATTCGGGAAGAAATTGGAGTGGAAAGAACCTCACCCCAAACCCCTCTCCCAGGGGGAGAGGGGCTTTAAATCAGAATGAGGTAAAAATACTCCCCCTTCTCTCACTGGGAGAGGGGTTGGGGGGATGAGGTCAATAACCGGTGGTCACCTCCCTAATTGCTGCTTCACAATCTTAGCTATATATTTCCCCAATATATCAAACTCGATATTCACCACTGTTCCTTTTTTTATCTGGTGGAAGTTTGTAACCTCCCAGGTAAAGGGAATGATAGCCACCTGGAACGATTTGGGCTGTGAGTTAACGACAGTCAGACTTACTCCGTTTACTGATACAGATCCTTTTTCAACTGTGATATAATCATCCTGGAGAGGTTCATATTCAAAGGTATAATACCAGCTGCCTCCAGCCTCTTTCACATCAGTACATACTGCAGTCTGATCAACATGTCCCTGTACCATATGTCCGTCAAGACGTCCGTCGAGTTTTGCGCTACGCTCCAGATTCAGCTTATCACCGACTTTTAACAGCCCCAGATTAGACTTCTCAAGTGTCTCTCTTATTGCCGTAACAGTGTATGTGTCTCCATCTTTTTTCACAACAGTAAGACAAACACCATTATGGGAAATGCTCTGATCGATTTTCAACTCACCTGTGAATGAACATTTCATTGTTATATGAAGATTGTCCTTTTCTCTTTCAAGCTTTACCACCGATGCAGCCTCTTCTATAATTCCTGAAAACATGGCATAAATTATTAAATACTGTACAAAAATAATGGTTTATGATACTTCATCGCCCCCTCTCGCCCTCTCCCCCTCTCGCTCTCTTCCTCATCCTGCTCTTATCCACCGGAAACCTATCTTTCTTCCATGCAATAATACCCCCATCCAGGTTATATAATTTCCGGAATCCCTTTTCATAGAAAAAGAGCAAAGCCCTGACACTTCTTCCTCCATTATAACAATAACAGAATAAAGCCCGGGTTTTATCAATAGTATCAGCAGCAGTTTCAAAACCCTTTGAGGGAGGCATAAATAATGATCCATGGATTCTCGATCTCCTGAATTCAAAAAACTCCCTTGCGTCAAGCAATAAAGCAGAATCTTCCCTCAGGTACTGAAGATGAAAGTCATACGGCTCAAGCGACTGATATTTAGATGTATCGGGATCCTGTGAAAATGCCAGAAAACAATATAAAGCGTATAATATTGAAATTAATAATTTCTTCATAATCTATATACGTAATTATAAAAGTAATATTTTTTCATTGATCCCCCCAACCCCCCTTTTCTCTGTATCTCATCACCCAACCCCCTGCTTCCATTTAATGACCCCCCAACCTCCCGATAACGCGGGACTATAAACCCGGACCTATATTCATAATATAATGCAGTACGGGTTTTAAACCCCCTTCAGGGGGCAGGGGGGTGTTTTTTTTCTTATCTTTGCCCGTTTCATTTTAGTTTACAGCATAATAACATGGTAAAACGTTTTACGGAATATAAAACTCTTGACCTTTCACAGGTAAATAAAACGATCCTGAAGATCTGGGATGATGATGATACATTCAAAAAAAGTATACGTCAGAGAAATAGTAAAGGAGAATTTATTTTTTATGAAGGACCACCGTCAGCAAATGGAATACCCGGTATTCACCATGTGATGTCACGTACTATAAAGGATGCTATATGCCGTTACAGAACCCAGTGCGGGTATGAGGTAAAAAGAAAAGCAGGCTGGGATACGCATGGTCTTCCGATTGAATTGGGAGTGGAAAAAACCCTGGGGATAACCAAAGAAGATATAGGTACCGAAAAAATTTCAATTGTGGATTTCAACAATTTCTGCAAAAAAGAGGTAATGAAGTACACTGACCAGTGGGAGGAGCTGACACGCAAGATGGGATACTGGATAAATATGGACCATCCTTATGTAGCATATGATAACAGGTATATCGAAACCCTGTGGTGGCTGCTGAAACAACTTCACACAAAAGGATTTCTTTATCAGGGGTATACTATCCAGCCTTATTCCCCGGCAGCAGGTACAGGACTAAGTTCACATGAGCTTAACCTGCCGGGATGCTACAAAGATGTAAAAGATACAACCTGTATTGCACTCTTCAGGGTTGTAAGAGATGAAAGATCAGAATTCCTCTATAACCATATTGATACACCAGATGTCCATATAATGGCCTGGACAACAACACCATGGACTCTTCCTTCAAATACAGCTCTTGCAGTAGGAGAAGAGATAAAATATATCAGGGTAAATAGTTTTAATCCCTATACAGGAGATCCAATTACTGTTATAATTGCCAAAGAGCTTCTTCATTCAATGTTTCCCGAGGCAAATGTCGGACTCCCTTTTTCGGAATATGAACCCGGTGATAAAAGAATTCCTTACAAAGTGCTTGATGAATTCCCGGGGAGCAGGCTGGAAGGCATAAACTATGAACAGCTGATTGACTGGGTAAAACCTGATCAGGGTGCTTTCAGAATCCTTACGGGAGATTTTGTCACCACTGAGGATGGTACGGGTATTGTACATATAGCACCTACCTTTGGTGCCGATGACTATAAGATAGCAAAAGAATATGGTGTTCCCCCGATGATGCTGAAGAGAAAAGACGGCTCTTTGGGACCGATGGTTGATAAAAGAGGTTATTTGGTCCCCGTTACCGATCTGGATGAAAATTTTGTCAGGGAGCGTGTAAATATTAATACTTACAAAGATTTTGAGGGTCGTCCGGTAAAAAATGAATACAACGAAAAAATAGATCCTGCGAGCGATACAATAGATGTGGATATTGCCGTGATGCTTAAGCAGAACGGGAAGGTATTCAGGATCGAAAAACAGGTTCACAGTTATCCGCATTGCTGGAGAACAGACAAACCGGTTCTCTATTATCCGATGGATGCATGGTTTATCCGTACAACGGCCATGCGCGACAGGATGATCGAATTAAATAATACCATCAACTGGAAACCTCCCTCTACCGGAACAGGCAGGTTTGGTAAATGGCTTGAAAATCTTGTTGACTGGAACCTCTCCAGATCAAGGTTCTGGGGGACTCCTTTACCAATCTGGATAACTGATGACAGGGAAGAAGAAAAATGTATAGGATCAGCTGAGGAGCTGAAAGATGAAATTGAAAGATCTATAAAAGCCGGATTTATGAAAGTAAATCCTCTTGCTGATTTTGTTCCAGGGAATAATTCACAGGAGAATTATACAAAGTTTGATCTGCACCGTCCATTTGTAGATGAAATAATACTTGTCAGTCAATCAGGGGAAAAGATGTACCGTGAACCTGATCTCATCGATGTATGGTTTGATTCCGGGGCAATGCCTTATGCCCAGGTACACTATCCTTTTGAAAACAGGGAAATCTTCAGTGAAATGTTTCCTGCCGATTTTATTGCTGAGGGCGTTGATCAGACAAGAGGATGGTTCTTTACGCTGCATGCAATAGCAGTGATGACATCCGATTCCGTTGCTTTTAAGAATATTATATCTAACGGACTTGTGCTCGACAAAAACGGCAATAAAATGTCAAAACGTCTTAAAAATGCCGTCGATCCCTTCTCAACAATTGAAAAATATGGCTCAGATCCGCTTCGCTGGTATATGCTTACAAACGCACAACCATGGGATAACCTGAAATTTGACATGGCAGGTATCGAGGAAGTTAAACGCAAATTCTTTGGTACCTTATTCAATACTTATTCGTTTTTTGCGCTATATGCAAATGTTGATAATTTCAGATATGCGGAAGAAGAGATACCTGTAAGTGAAAGACCCGAAATAGACCGATGGATTATTTCCCTGCTTAATTCCCTGGTAAAGGAAGTCGGCAGGTGTTATGACGATTATGATTTAACAAGAGCAGGACGCACAATACAGGATTTTGTAATAGAAAATCTTAGTAACTGGTATGTACGACTTAACAGGAAAAGATACTGGGGAGGAGATTATGATAAAGACAAGATAGCCGCTTACCAGACTCTCTATTCATGTCTTGAAACAGTAAGCAGACTGGCTGCTCCGATAGCGCCTTTCTATATGGATATGCTTTTCCGCGATCTGAACATTATAACAGGAAAACATAAAGAGGAATCGGTTCACCTGGCACTCTTCCCTGATTATGATAATAAACTGATTGATAAAGATCTGGAAGAGAGAATGGATATAGCACAGAAAATATCATCCATGATCCTTGGACTAAGAAGAAAAGTAAGTATTAAAGTCCGTCAGCCGCTGGCAAAAATAATGATACCATTACCTGATAAGGCTTTTAAAAGTAAGTTTGAAGCAGTCAAAGACCTTGTACTTACTGAAGTAAATGTCAGGGAGGTGGAATATATTGAAGATACATCATCCGTGCTGATCAAAAAGATAAAACCCAACTTCAAGACACTCGGTCCGAGATATGGTAAACTGATGAAGGAGATCACCAACGCTATCTCAGGTATACCACAACAGGAAATTGCCTCCTTTGAAGTGAACGGATCACATACATTGAATATCAGTGGCCAGCAGGTCAATATTACAACAGATGATGTTGAGATCATCTCTGAAGATATCCCCGGCTGGCAGGTGGCCAATGAAGGCAGACTGACTGTTGCACTCGATGTTACTGTTACTGATGAATTACATTATGAAGGTATTGCCAGGGAATTCGTAAACCGTATCCAGAATATCCGCAAAGAGAACGGGTATGATGTTACTGACAAAATAACTGTACAGATCGAGGATCATGAATTTGTCCATGAGGCCGTTAAGCGGCATGCAAAGTACATTGGATCCCAGACACTGGCAACGGCAGTTACCTTGTCTGAAAAGGTTGCCGGCAATGATGTAAGGGAGGTTGAGATTGATGAGGTGGTGGTGAAAGTATTAGTAAGTAAAATCGGTTAAAGTTGATAGGGATTGCTTCGTCTCCGCCATTTGGCGGATCCTCGCAATTGCGAGGAGTCCCGCGTAAGCGGGACGACGAAGCAATCTCTGCCGATATTACCAGAATTACTCAATTATATACCTTTGTATTAATATAATGAATAATTATGAAAAGAATCCTAATTACCGGCGGTGCCGGATTCATTGGTTCACATTTGTGCGAGCGGCTTTTAGGTATGGGACATGAGGTGATATGTCTGGATAACTTCTTTACCGGGTCTAAACAGAATATTATTCATCTTCTTGATAATCATAATTTTGAACTAATCAGGCATGATATAACAATGCCAATTTATCTTGAGATTGATGAGATATACAATCTTGCCTGCCCTGCCTCTCCCGTGCATTATCAATTAAACGGTATTAAAACAATAAAAACCTCCGTGATGGGGGCGATAAACACTCTGGGTCTGGCAAAAAGGACCAAATCAAAAATACTTCAGGCATCAACAAGTGAGATCTATGGTGACCCGTCTGTACACCCGCAACCGGAAAATTATTGGGGGAATGTTAATACTCTTGGACTCAGGGCATGTTATGACGAAGGGAAACGCTGTGCTGAAACACTTTTTATGAATTATCATCTGCAGAATAATGTCAGGATTAAGATTGCCAGGATCTTTAACACTTATGGTCCGCGAATGAGCTCAAATGACGGCAGGGTCGTTTCAAATTTCATAATACAGGCGCTCAAAGGTGGTGATATCACAATTTTCGGTGATGGCACCCATACACGTAGCTTTCAATATGTAGATGATCTTATCGACGGTCTGATAAAGCTCATGGATACTCCCGACACTTTTACCGGACCAGTAAACCTTGGTAATCCTGTTGATATATCAGTTAATGATCTGGCAAAGATGATTATCAGGATGACCGGTTCAAAATCTAAAATAACTTACCTGCCACTACCAGAGGATGATCCGAAACAAAGGAAACCGGATATAACACATGCCAGAAAGGTACTTAACTGGGAACCGGAGGTAGGGCTGGAGGATGGACTGGCCAGGACAATTGAATATTTCAGGGATTTATAACCCCCCCAATATCCCGCTTACCGTTCAATGACCCCCCAACCCCCCCAAGGGGGGGCTAATACTGTTTTCGTAGTTAAAAGACATTTAACAATTTAGACCCCCTTCAGGGGGTGGGCCGTCAGCCAGCTGGCTGATGGACCGGGGGTATTACCCTTTAGGGGGCATTCCGCGAAGCGGAAGGGGATTATTTCTGCTTCATCTTTGCATCAATACACAGTGTGGCATGGGGGACAGCCCTTAATCTCTCTTTGGAGATCAGCTTGCCTGTTTCACGACAAATTCCGTAAGTCTTGTTCTCTATCCTTACAAGAGCAGCCTGCAGGTGTTGTATAAATTTCAGCTGGCGCTGGGCTAATCTGCCGGCCTCCTCTTTCGATAAAGTAGTAGCTCCCTCTTCAAGTACTTTAAACGTGGGAGATGTATCCATAGTATCATTACTCTCTTCATGAGTTATGCTGGATTTTAGTATCTCATAATCTTTCCTTGCCTTATCCAGCTTCATCAGGATTATATGCCTGAATTCCTCAAGTTCGTTATCCGAATATCGTGTTTTCTCTGCCATAGCACAACAGATTTTGTAATGGCGCAAAGGTAGGATTTTTTAATTAATATTAAAATATTAAAAAATTACTCTAAATCCCTTTATTCCGTTCTTTCTTTGTTCGTCCAAAGAAAGAACCAAAGAAAGGGCGCCGGAAACGAAAAATTAATGGTTTTGTTGCGCACAAGCCTGCCCGAACTATGACTCCGCTGGCGCGGATTTGTAATCAGGCCATTTGCTCGGTTCTTTTGGGCAAGCAAAAGAAATGAACAAATAGTTATCTTTGAAATCGTTTAATATATCATCTGAGATGGAAAAATTGACACCTTCCGGAAGAGATAATGAAATAAATATTCTACAAAAGCAGGTAGTACCAAAGTGGTACGCCATCTACACCCGTCCACGTGCTGAAAAACAGATCTACACGCGACTTGTGGAAAAGGATGTTGAAACATATCTGCCACTTCAGAAAACATACCGCCAGTGGAGCGACAGAAAGAAACTTATAGAAAAACCACTGCTCTCTTCGTATGTATTTGTTAAGGTAATACCTGCTGATTTTCCGCTGGTGTATAAAACAGATGGCGTTGTGAAGTTTGTTTCATTTGAGGGACGCCCTGTGGCCATACCACAGAAGCAGATAGATAATCTGCGTCTTCTTATTGACAGTAATGCCGAAGTAGAGGTCACTTCAGAGAAATTTGAAAAGGGTGATGAGGTAGAAGTTATAACAGGATCATTGATAGGGTTAACAGGAGAACTTATAAAAACAGGCCATAAGAAGATAGTCATTATAAGGATTGACAAACTTGAACAGAATATTTTGGTAACGATTCCGGTTACCTTCCTGAGGAAGATTAGATAATATCAAAGTATCTCCTGCTTTCTGTTCAATGACCCCCCAACCGCCCGGGGGGCAGGTCGTGGGGGGGGGGGGGGGGGGGGGGGGGGGGGGGGGGGGGGGGGGGGGGGGG
>CAZDOM010000068.1:0-3579 GCA_964507015.1 uncultured Rikenellaceae bacterium
TTTTATGATCTTTACATTTTAACTCCTTCTAATCTATGACCAGCCAGAACAGGGTACATTCAATAGATATCATGCGGGGACTTACACTCCTCCTGATGCTTTTTGTCAATGATCTTAATATGAAGGTTGCACCGGCATGGATAGGTCATATGCCGGCAGATTATGACGGTATGGGACTGGCAGATTGGGTATTCCCAGGCTTTCTCTTTATTGTCGGTATGGCAATACCCTTTGCCTTCTCAAAAAGATTTTCCAGGGGTGATTCATTGTATGACATCAGCCGCCATATTATTACCAGAACTGTCAGCCTGTTAATTATCGGAGTACTAATGCTCAACACAGGAAGAGTTAATCCTGAGCTTACGGGTATCGGGAAAAACCTGTGGGCCCTTTTAATGTATATAGCAGTGTTCCTCTTCTGGAACGATTACCCAGATAAGGATAAACGTATATTCACTGTTACCGGATTAAAGCTGGCTGCCCTGGCAATCTTCATTATCCTGGTATTTAAGTTCAGATCGGGTGAACCGGAAAACAATGGTTCCCTTATCATAGGGTGGTGGGGTATACTCGGATTAATAGGCTGGGGATATCTTGTTTCAGCTTTCACCTATGTACTTTGCCGTGATTCAATATTGAAAACAGCTCTTGTAACACTTCTCTTTCTGATATTGAATATGCTCTCAGGATGGCATCTTCTTGGATTCCTTAATCCCGTCAAACCTATTCTGGGAGTAATAATTGAAGGAAGTAATCCTTTGATTGTACTTACAGGATTGATAGGAGGACTTATCGTAAAGAAATTCTCTTCATCTGATTATAAGAAAGTAATCCTGGTCTTTACAGGTCTGGGCCTTTTCAGCCTTGTCCTGGGATTTATCTTGCGGTACTGGTTTATAATATCCAAGATCAGGGCTACACCAAGCTGGGGCATGTTATGTACAGGTATAAGCTTCCTGGTGTTTATTATGATATACTGGATAGTAGATGTAATGAATAAAAAAGCCTGGGCAAAATTCTTAAAGCCTGCCGGGGAAAACTCCCTGACAACCTACCTCGCACCGGACATCCTGTACTATCTCATATGGATGTCGGGGATTCCCCTTTTGATATACAAGCAATCATCTGAACCACTGATAGTTGTTGTCGGCTCATTAGTCTGGGCTCTTTTGATGGTTGGCCTAACAGCGATCCTCGCACGTTACGGAATACGGCTTAGGATTTAGATAACATTGAAGAAATTATTCAGTCTGTCTGTTTTTACTCATTGAGAAAGGTGTAGCAGCATCAGTAATACCACGTGTTCTTTGCGGTTCCGGGCCCATCATAAATACGAGTTTGCCTCCATTCTGCAGCTCAGTATGCCTGATAAAATTCCTGTTAATTTCCCTGCCGTTTAACTTAATGTCCTGAATATATATATTTTGCATATTATTCCCGGCTGCCTCAATAATAAGTTTGTTGCCATTTTCAAACTCCAGGGTTGCTTCATTGAACAGAGGAGATCCAAAAACATACTGATCTGTCCCCGGAGTTACGGGGTAAAACCCGAGGGCTGACATCACATACCACGCTGAGGTCTGACCGTTATCTTCATCACCACAATAGCCGTCAGCTGTATAATTATAAAGCTTGTTGAGTACCTGGCGCACCCGGTATTGAGCTTTCCATGGTTCACCGGCATAATTATAAAGATATATCATATGTTGTATCGGCTGGTTGCCATGAGCATAGTTACCCATATTCATGATTTGCATTTCTCTTATTTCATGAATAACTATCCCATAATAAGAATAATCAAAAACAGGAGGAACCTCAAAAATAGAATCAAGCTTTGCGATGAATTCTTCCCTGCCACCCATCAGTTCTATCAAACCTTCTATATCCTGGAATACACTCCAGGTATAGTGCCAGCTGTTACCTTCGGTGAAAGCATCTCCCCACTTAAAAGGACTGAATGGTGACTGAAATGTACCATCTTCGTTTCGCCCCCTCATCAGTTTCCTTTCGGGGTCAAATACATTTTTATAATTCATGGCTCTCTTTCTGAACAGGGCAACCTCTTCAGCAGGTTTTTCCAATGATTGTGCCAACTGCGAAATGCAGAAATCGGCATATGCATATTCGAGAGTACGGGCAGCACTTTCATTAATACCCACATTATAAGGCACATAACCAAGTTTGTTATAATAACCGGCTCCCAGCCTGCCAACTGAAGAGACCGGCCCTACACTGTCGGTATTTTTAAGAACAGCCTCATATAGAGTCTCTATATCATATCCCCGGATACCTTTTAAATATGAATCTGCAATAAGGGAAGCAGAATTAGAGCCAATCATACAGTCACGATGTCCGGGACTTGCCCACTCGGGGAGCCATCCACTTTCGTTGTATGCATTTACAAGCCCCTCCATGATCCTGCTGTTAAGTTCCGGATACATAAGGGTCATAAATGGAAAGAGTGCACGGAATGTATCCCAGAATCCATTATCGGTGAACATGTAACCCGCAAGAACTTCTCCGTTATAGGGACTGTAATGAATTATCTGGTTATCCTTGTTTATTTCATAAAATTTCCTGGGGAATAGAAGCATCCGATACAGGCATGAATAAAATGTCCTTTGCTGGTCAAATGTGCCTCCCTCAATCTGTATCCTGCCAAGCTCATTATTCCATGCTTTTTTTGCCTCTTCCATTACCTGTTCAAAATCTTTAGCGTCGGTTTCCTGCATCAGGTTAAAAATGGCCTGATTATGGCTGATAAATGAAGAGGCGGTTCTTATGCTTATCTGGTCACCTTTCCTGGTCCTGAAGCCAAGTATTGCACCCGTATGTTCACCCTCTTCCTCAAGATTGTCATAATTTAACTTTTCGCCATTCCATGTGCTGTATGTCGTAAAATCCCTGTCGAAAACTACAACAAAATAATTATGGAAATTCGCGGGAACCCCTCCGGAATTTTTACGGCAATAACCGATAACCATCCGTTCCGAAGGAATGATCTTTACCATTGAACCTTCGTTGAATCCGTCGATAAGTATGAAGGATGAATCACTTTCCGGAAAGGTGAACCGGAGCAATGCTGCTCTTTCTGTTGGTGTTACTTCAGCAGTTACATCATAATCAGCAAGATAGACGCTATAATAATATGGTTTGACTATCTCCGACTTATGTGAGAACCAGGATGCCCTTTCTTCTTCATCATATTTAAGGGATCCTGTTACAGCCATCAGCGAAAAAGCTGCATAATCATTTATCCAGGGGCTGGGCTGGTGAGTCTGTTTTATTCCCATGATCTTAGTATCATCATAGGTATAGGCCCAGCCATTGCCCATGGCCCTGGTTTGTGGCGTCCAGAAATTCATCCCCCATGGTAAAGCAATGGCAGGATATGTATTCCCGTTTGAAAGCCAGAAGTCAGAATCGGTTCCCATCAAAGGGTTTACCAGTTCAACAGGATCAAAACTATTCTCTTTTACAGATCTATCACATCCTAAAAAGAATGTCAGACTGATTATAAGTAATGTAGACAATCGAACATGTAACAGTCGTGAATGTATGTATTTTTTCATGGTATTT
>CAZDOM010000068.1:3679-17017 GCA_964507015.1 uncultured Rikenellaceae bacterium
TTAAGACATTTAAATATTCTCTCCGGGGTGAGCCACATCATGCAGGCAAAGTCGCCTCTTTTGCATTTGCCTTTTCCATACACTGTACATGGCCTGCAGGTGAGCTCTTCAACCGGTATCCTGATTGCATATTCATCCGGTTGCTGCCATGCTCCGAAACCTGTAAGAGGATCTGTTGCTCCCCAGATTGAGAAAACTTTTGTATCCGAGAGTGCAGCCATATGCATGTTTGCAGAATCCATGCTGATCACGAAACTGAGCCGACTGATTATTGCCAGCTCCTCATCCAGACTCATATTACCTGCAACGAGTTTAGCTTCAGGTATTCTCTCTTGTATTAATTTTAACCGTGGTATCTCCTCCTTTCCTCCAAAAAGCCAGAATCTTGCATCCATATACCCGGCTATCAGTTCAAGCAGTTTAATCATAAAATCTGCAGGCCATATCTTCAGATGGTGCTTTGCAAATGGTGCTACTCCAATGTTTACTGGTCCCTTTTCTGCAAAAAGCTTTTCACTTTTCATTATTCCCTCACGGGAAGGTACTATCCATGGACCTTCAGTTTTTTCCATTGGAAATCCTGCCCTGGTAAAAACATCATAATATCTGTCAATTACATGAGCCAATTGTACCTTATTCTTTCCTGAAAGGATATCTCTTTTCTCTTTTCTCCCTTTCCTGATCCACTTTACAGGTATTCCGGAAATTCTAAAAATGCTCCTTAGTATTTTTGATCTCAAGACATTATGAAGATCAATGACATAATTTATCTTATGTTCTTTTCTCAGATCATACCATAGTTTAAAGATTCCGGAAAATCCTTTATGTTTTTTGTCAAAATCGGCCGGGAAAAGCTTGATTTCTTCATAAGAATAAAAAAGTGATAGAAATGCCTTACGTGTAAGAAGAACTACATCAATATCAGGGTATTGCCTTCTCAGACTTTTAAGTACGGGTGTCAGCAAAGCTACATCACCCATAGCAGATGTTCTGATAATCAGTATCTTCACTTTAATACCTTTCGTATGATTTTTCTTCGATAAGCCCTGATGAGGTTTGAATATTTATTTCACGTTTTATTTCGGCTCTTTTATCATTCTTTAAGTAGACAGAACGTGCCGTATTAATAAAATCTTCTCCAAAATCGTTATTACGTTCCAGATCTCTTATATGATCCTCAATATCCCACAACTCGCAATTAATGTCATACAGAGCTTTATAAAGAGGATTGGAAGGCTTCATTATTGAGTCAGTTGTTTTATTAAGCTCATCAAATTCCTTTTTCAGGTTTTTAAGTTTTTTCTCATCTTTTATTCGTTCGATTTTGATTTGCAGAATCGTAAGCTTGTCTATTATTTCGCCATTGGAGACTTCGATTTTCATCCTTACCTGTATTAAAGCTTAAAATTAATATCTTTTTACTTTTATCTTTTTTTTTTTATCTTTTATCTTCTTAATACGGGTCCACATCAATTGAGATTCTGAGTGAGGCTGCTCCCTTTTCCTTCTCAAGTTTGTTCAGCGATTCATATATCATTTGCCGGGTTTTTACTCCAGGCTTATCTTTCTCTATTTTAAGAATAATTGTTTTAATATACCATAGATGAATTCTTGATATCAGAGGGAATTCAGGACCAAGTACACGCGTACCGAACTTTATTTTCAGATCATTACCAAGTTTATCTGCATATATATTGAGAAGACCTTTATCCTTATGTTTAAGGTTTATTTTTATCATTCTGGAGAAAGGAGGGTAATTGAAGTTTTTTCTCTCCTCTGCCTGAATCAGGAACATAGCATGATAATTATGCTGCAATACAAGTCTTATTATTCTGTTAGCAGGATCTGATGTCTGGATAACAACTTTCCCCTGTTTCTGCCTTCGTCCTGCTCTTCCACTCACCTGTTCCATAAGCTGGTAACTTCTTTCATGTGCTCTGAAGTCGGGATAGTTTAACAAGTTATCGGCATTAAGTATACCAACCACTGTAAGGTTCTCAAAATCAAGGCCTTTTGATATCATTTGCGTACCAATAAGAATATCAATGCGACGTTCTTCAAAATCCCGGATAATCTTACTGAATGAATTTTTGCTTCTCGTAGTGTCCTGATCAAGTCTTGCCACCCTGGCATCAGGAAAAACAATTTTTATCTCACTCTCTATTTTTTCAGTACCGAATCCTCTTGTTGTTAGTCCGGTTGATGTACAATTTTCACATCTTACCGGTATTGGTGTATTATATCCGCAGTAATGGCAAACAAGCCGGTTAATACCCTTATGGTATGTCAAATTTACTGCACATCGTGTACAAACCGGAATCCATCCACACTCCGGACATTCAATATATGGTGAAAATCCCCTTCTGTTCTGAAACAGAATTACCTGTTCATCGCGCCCCAGGGCCTGATCTAAGGCACCCATCAATTCGGGAGTGAAATGAGAGACCATCAGTTTTTTCCTATAGGCTTCATGTGTATTGGCAATGATTATATCAGGTAGTTTGATCAATCCATATCTCTCTTTTAATTCAGCATATCCATATTTACCTGTTAATGCATTGTTATAACTCTCTATAGAGGGGGAGGCTGATCCAAGAAGTGTTTTTGCCTTATGTATTAAGGCCAGCATAATAGCTGAGTCGCGTGCCTGATAGCGTGGTGAAGGATCGTGTTGTTTATAGGAATTGTCATGTTCCTCATCCACTATAATAAGACCCAGGTTATTAAATGGAAGGAAAATTGAAGACCTTACACCAAGAACTAGTCTGTATCCTTTCTCAGCATTTGCATCCGCAACACGTTTCCAGATCTCAACCCGTTCCTGGTCATTAAACCGTGAGTGATAAACGCCTGTTACGCTGCCAAAATGCTTTTGCAACCTTAATATTATTTGAACAGTCAGTGCAATTTCAGGAAGCAGGTAAAGTACCTGTTTACCTTGTTTTAACTGTTCTTCTATAAGATGAACATATATTTCTGTCTTTCCGCTTGACGTTATACCATGCAATAAAACAACATCTTTTTCTTTAAATGTATTCTTTATTGATTCATATACAACACATTGATTATCTGTTAATTTCCTCAGCGGTTCACTGCTGCTTCCATAATCTTTGAGCCTTTCAACCTCAAGTGTGATCGATGAGAATATCTTTTTTCTGACCATAACAGTAACTATCCCGGGGGATACACCAGCCTCTTTAAGAAGAACCGATTTCCTCAGAGGTTTTATATATGAGTCAGGAGTATAGCCGGTTAAATGAAGAAAAGCAATAAGCGTTTCATTCTGCTTCGGGGATCTCTTTGCCAGTTTGTCCAACAATTCATTAAGCTCTTCATTGGAGAATTTTGATGCCAGCTCAATAAATGTTACTTCTTTTGGTTTGTATTTCTCCTCCAGTGGTTCAGTTGTCTCTCCTGCAGGGAATAATGCACGGGGTACGGCAGCCTTCATTACCTCGCCTTCGGAGCACATGTAATAATCTGAAATCCATTGCCAGTGTTGTAACTGATACCTATTTGCTATTGGTTCCGGATCATCAACATCAAGTATTGTTCTTATATTTTTATATGGTGGTGTATTGTTATGCAGTTTACATACAATACCGGTATATACTTTCCGCGTACCGAGCTGTACTTTTACTTTAACACCCGGCTTCACCAGGTTGTAGAAGTTTTTTGGTATCAGGTAGGTAAAACTTCCTCTTACAGCAAGTGGCAAAATAATATCTGCAAACCTGTTAACCATAAACTTAAAGTTAAATGCAATGTAATAAGAAATACGGATATCGTAGACTATACAGTAAATAAGGGAGGATAAAGGCCACGTTTACTTAAGAAACGATGACATCATTGTTAGCAGATGTTCCTTTCGTATTGGTTTGATAAGACAGGCATCACATCCGGCCTGGAGTATAATATCCTTATCATCCTCAAAAATGAAAGCGGTCTGGGCTATGATAGGAAGATTATTTCTGATCTTTCTGATTTCTTTAGTAACTTCTATACCATTCATTTCAGGCATTTGCATATCGAGGATAACTATATTCAGATCGGGTACCTCTTTAATAATTTTGAGTGCTTCAAGGCCTGTTCTGGCTGTTATTGTCTGTATTCCTGAATCCAGCAATATCCTGTCTAAATATATCAAAACATCCTTGTTATCATCTACGATAAGGCACTTACGTGAACTCCAGTTTAAGAGGCTCTCCTCCTCGACAATTGATAAGGTTTTTGCCCTTGATTTTGTACTTCCTGCAGGTCTGTAAGGAATTGAAAACCTGAATTCCGAACCTATTCCCTTTTCTGATTCAACAGTTATCTTCCCTCCCATTCTGACCACTACTTCTTTAGCCAGTGTAAGTCCAATACCCAGCCCTTCAAAAGGCCGATGATGACCTTCAATTTCCTGGCGGAATTCCTTGAAGATATTTGTGAGATTCTCCTTGCCTATACCTATTCCAGTATCTTTGATCGAAAAGACAAGATCTTCATTTTCTTTAGTATAGGAGAATATTATAGATCCATCAAAAGTAAATTTGACAGCATTATCCATAAGATGTGACAAAACTCTTTTAAGCCATACCCTGTCAGTGAAAATAAGGTCACTATTCTCTGCAAACTGATTCTGTACATTCAGGATTATTGGTTTTTCATTTCGTTTGATATCCTGCCTGGCTTCTTCCATTACTTCTGTAACTATCTCATTTATTGATGCTTCTTCGTATGTAATCTCTATCTGAGAACTTTCAAGTCTTGAGAGATCGATAATATCTCCTATTATCTGAAGTAGTTTTTCACTATTATGATTTATATGCTGAACATATTCTTCTTTTAACTCCCTGGAAATATCATTAATAAGGAGCAGGTTAGAAAATCCCACAACACTGTTTAGTGGTGTTCGTATTTCGTGTGATATATTGGCCAGGAAGCTTGATTTCAGCCTGTTGCTCGCTTCTGCTTCTTCATTAGCCTTTATAAGATCTTCGTGTACCTGTTTAAATTTTGTTATATCCCGTGATATTGTGAGAGCACCAAGTGACTCTCCGTTGTCATCCAGTACGGTAACTGACCTTGTAGATAGAGTTACATAATGGCCATCCTTATGCAGGAGACGAAGTTCACTTATAAATACTCCATTCTTTTCAAGTCCTTTTACTCTTCTTTGAACGTAATCCTTATTATCAGGATGTATCAATTCGGTGGCACTGGTAGAATTATATGATCTCCTGTCGTAACCTATTATGGAATAAAATGCTGTATTGGCAAATTTCAGGTTCCATTCCCTGTCATAAAAAGAAATTCCATCATCAGCCGACTTCATCAAATTGCTAAAGAACTTGTCAGATTCATAGTACTCCCTGGCTATCAGGTTCTTCTGGTTTTCCAACTCTTTATTTGTTGCTTGAAGTTCTCTGTTTATTTCCTCTATTGTTTTATTTTTATCCCTGAGTTCCCTGTTAATTCTTTTCAGTTTTAAAGTAAAAAATATTATTCCGGCACAGAGAATTAACAGAATTGCCAGAATTATCAATAACATGTTCAGGCAGGTTTTTGTCATTAAAAGAGAGGAGATAGATGATTCTGATCTGTAATAAATGAGTGCGGCTCCTGATGAAAACCCCGAAGAAGTAAATATCAGGGTAAATATTAAAAATGGTTTTAACAATTTTTTATACTTTCCCATCATGTTATACCAGGAGTTTCGCAATGAATTCAAACTTACTATAAAAACCATGGAATCCAAAAGTGACTTTGATAAAATCAGGGCGTAAATTTATATATTCATAACATAAAGAAGCCTGATTAAACTCACAAAAAATGTTAAATTGCAGGGGATTTTTTTACTGAGCAGGTACAAATGGAAAACGAAAAAGATTTTACAAATAACAGGGTATACAGAAATGAAGAAATAACTGTATACTGGGAACCGGGTGCCTGTGTTCATGCTTCATATTGTTACAGGGAGTTGCTTGAAGTATTTGATCCTTCAAGACGGCCCTGGATTGATATGGAAGGTGCTCCGACAGAAAGGATTATAGAAGTAGTTGATCTATGTCCTACAGAAGCCCTTACCTGGAAGTGGAATGATGAAGAAAAAAACGAATCAGTTGGTCCGGAGCATACCAATCATGTTAAATTCCGCAGGCTCGATCTTACGGAGAAAAAGGATGAATCGCTTCAAAAAGGAGATCCTGTTATTGTAAAAATAATGACTGATGGTCCTATTGTAATAAAAGGAAACTTCACATTTAAATACAATGGTACTACTAAAGAAATATGTGATAGTCTTACTTCATTATGCCGGTGTGGGAAAAGTAATGACCAGCCATTTTGTGACGGATCACATAGAAAATAATAAGATCAGGATTGATCTGATTTCAGAAGGGAATTTACTTTCAGAGCAGCTTCTCTGAAAGTAATTGACGAAAATACTTCAAGGCCGGAATCATCGATAATCTTCTTTGCCTCCTCTGCATTAGTGCCCTGTAATCTTACTATCACGGGTACATTTATCTTACCTATTGACTTATATGCTTCGACCACACCGTTTGCTACCCTGTCACACCTTACAATACCGCCAAATATATTTATAAGAATTGCTTTTACAGACGGATCTTTAAGTATTATTCTGAAACCTGCCTCAACAGTTTCGGCACTGGCCCCTCCTCCCACATCCAGAAAGTTTGCAGGAGATCCCCCTGATAGTTTTATTATATCCATTGTGGCCATTGCAAGTCCTGCACCATTTACCATGCATCCTACATTACCATCAAGCTTGATGAAGTTTAATTTATAATCTGCAGCCTCAACCTCTACAGGATCCTCTTCATCCAGATCTCTCATTTCTGCAAGTTCGGGATGCCTGAAAAGAGCATTATCGTCGAGTACAATTTTACAATCTACTGCTTTAATCCTGTTATCACTGGTTTTCAGAACAGGATTTATCTCAAGGAGCTGGGCATCACATCCTGTAAATGTTTCATAGATACCCTCCAGGAATTTAATCATATTTTTATATGCTGTACCTGATAATCCCAGGTTAAAAGCAACACTCCTGCACTGGAAAGAACGTAAACCAATTACCGGATTGATCTCTTCTGTAAAAATACGATCAGGGGTTTTTTCTGCAACCTCTTCAATTGACATACCTCCTTCGGGAGAATACATCATTACATATCTTCCTCTGTTTCTGTCCAATAATATACTGATATAGAACTCCTTAGATTCTGATTCTCCTTTATAATAGACATCCTGGGCAATCAATACCCTGTTTACCTTTTTCCCCGCCGGTCCGGTTTGTGGTGTAACCAGTTGCATACCAATTATTTCATTGGCCAGTTTTCCTGCCTCTTCAATGCTTTTAGCCAGTTTTACACCACCACCTTTACCTCTGCCTCCTGCATGGATTTGTGCTTTTACAACAAAATATTCTGAGCCAAATTTTTCACGCAATTGTTCAGCTATGATTATAGCCTGATCCGGTGATTCAGCTACAAATCCCTCCTGGATATCAACATTATATGCCTTAAGTAAAGACTTACCCTGATATTCATGAATATTCATCTTAAATTTGTTAAGTTTGACTTGACCCGTCTGGCCATTATATTCATAGAGTACAAAATAAAATTAATAAACCGATTTTTTAGTTATTTTGACGAAAAAAAGGATGCGAAAGCTGAAAAATGAAGAGCTTGGAAGGAAGAGCATTGATCAATTCAGGTCATCAGAAAAATCTCCCTTTGTAATCGTACTGGATAACATCAGGAGTCAGAACAATGTTGGTTCTGTGTTCAGGACTGCAGATGCTTTTATGACCGAATGTATTTACCTTTGCGGCATAACTGCCACACCACCAAGCCGTGAAATTCAGAAGACTGCCCTTGGAGCTACAGAATCTGTAGCATGGAAATATTTCAAAGAAACACTTGAGGCAATAAAAGAGTTACGGTTAAAAGGTTATAAAATTATTGGAATTGAACAGGCTGAAGGGGCCATAGATCTGAGTGATTTTAAGGTCAAAACCAAGATGAAATATGCACTTGTATTCGGTCATGAAATCAGCGGAGTGGAGCAGGATGTAATTAATGAATGTGATTTTGTTATTGAAATCCCCCAGTTCGGAACGAAACATTCCTTTAATATTGCCGTAAGCGCAGGGATAGTGTTATGGGAGCTGAATAAAAGCCTCACCCCAACCTCCCGCTTCTCCACCAGTTGACGGATTCTCGGGACAAGCTCTCTCCTAAGGGAGAGGGGCTAAAAATAATAAAGGGGCGCTGTATGCAACGCCCCTACATAATAATTCCTGTTAATATTTACTGTACTATAGACTTAAATGTGTCGTCGTTCCAGTATTTAGCAAATTCAAGATCAGTTTTAGCATATCCTTTCCACTTGGCATCCTTAGCAACTGCTTCACGCAGTCCGTTAAGCATATAGTCTCTGTTATCAAGGCGGGCACCAACAACTCCTTTCAGGTATTCACCTCTTCCATCCGGACATAATGCTTCAGCACTGTCAAGTGTTACTTTAGCCTTGTTTACATCATTCTTAAGTAACTGAGCAAGAGCTGCATTAAAGCAAGGTTCTGAACCAAAAAAGTTTACAGCTTTATCATATTCACCTTTTGTTATAGAAATGACACCCATACCCCATTTTGATTCCGGAGTAGCGGCTGTCATTGATGTAAACAGTTCTTCGGCTTTTGGCATATCACCTTTTACGAGATAGCAGAAAGCAAGGTTATTCTTAACAACGTCGTTATTATCGATTGCTTTAGCAACCTCATAAGCTGCTATTGCTTCATCAGTTTTGCCCTGAGCCATGAGTATATAACCTACATTATTTGCAGCACGAATACAATTTGGAAAGTTTTCAAGAGCAGCTTTGTAAATTGCAAGCAGTTCATCCAAATCTTTTGTCAGAGTACCAGCATATAATATCTCTTCGAGGCTTAATGCTTTGGGATCAGATTTAGCAAGTGCCAGGATTTCTTCATCACTGCGGCCTATCTTATCAACATTAACTGTCATTTTTGATCTTCTGAGCTTTGGAAGGATGTCTGTTTTCAACACTTCATATGCTGCTGACATATTTTTGATTTCCTTCTCACGAACTTCAGGATCTGAATACATAGAAAGAACACGTAAAATAAGATCTTTGTCCTGAATACTTGATCCTTCTACTTCAGCTTTAAACCCTTCCCAGTCTTCCGGAGTGGTTTTTTCATCGAAGAATCCACCGGTCTTGGCACTTTCTACTTTTGTAAATTCTTTCTTCAGGAATTTATCAGCTGCAGTACCTCGGTTGCCTGAAAGTCTTGTATTAAGATCCATGCCTCCATCCGGAGAAGCATAAGAACTGACAGCAACACCTTTAAAATTACGATTTGCATCAGCATTCACAGCCTGGATATATTCTTTCAGTTTAGTGATATCTTCTGCTTTCAATTCAGAATTGCGAATATCATACTGATTGATAACATAGTGGATATCAGCCATCTGTGCTTCAGGTACAATTCTTACAAATTTATCCTTCATACTTATCGACCTGGCATGCTTATTTACCAGTGTTGAGGTAGCAATAACGCCATCTGCTAATTTTACAGGATCAAAATCGAGGCTTTTCGCTCCTCTGACGGCCTTGACCCTCAGGACAAGCTCGGATACCTTCATGTCATCCTTATAGGGGACAGATGAGGCATACTTAAAATTACCACCATTGTATGTGATAACCGGATTATTTGCCTGTACACTTTCACCCTGAACAACCTGAACTTTGTCGAAAACGGTTTCACCACTGGCATATGTAAGTACCGGTGTTGCTGTTAATGTGGTTTTTTTGTCGAAATAGCTTGCCGGGAATGTTCCTGTGATTTCAACATTTACAACACCTGCATGAGCTTCAAGTACCTTGGGATTAACATCGTACTTAATCAGCCCTGCATTCTTTTTCATTTTATTCAGTCCACTGCAACTGGTCATAAAAACTGCGGCCAGGATAAGGATAGAATAGCTTCTGATTTTTTTCATAGTAAAAAAAGTTATTAGTTTGTGATCTGTTTAATTGCTCTTTGGTTCAACAATATACTAATTTAAATGCAAATCTAAACAAAATAGTCATAGAATCAGCCAAATATTTCAAAATAATTATAAAATGACCGAGTTGAGTCCTTTTGGATAGTCTCTGGCAAATATTGTTTCAACCAATATTTTGTAGTGATCTTCATTTGCCACAAAATCTATTGCATTAATGTCGATAATCAGGTATTTATTATCAGGATTCTGCCTGAAAAAAGTGAAATAACTCTCCTGTATCTTTTTAAGATAATCACACGTTATTGATTTTTCATAATCCCTTCCTCGTTTTTTAATATTGGAGAGCAGTTTCTCAGGACTAAGATGCAGATAAACAAACATATCAGGTTTTGGGAGTGAACTATAAATAATATAAAATATTGTCCTGTACAGGTTATATTCATCTCCTTCGAGTGTGGATGCAGCAAAAACCAGCGATTTTATAAAATAATAATCTGCAATTGTAAAATCATTGAACAGGTTCTGGGGTTCAAGTTCCTCCTTTAACTGTTTATAACGACTGGCAAGGAATGAAAGTTCGAGAGGGAATGAATATTTACCGGGATTTTCATAAAATTTGGGGAGAAAAGGATTGTCTGCAAAATGCTCAAGTATCAGGCGTGCATTGAATTGCTCTGAGACCCTGGTCGCCAGGGTTGTCTTTCCTGCACCTATATTACCCTCAATTACAATATAATTGTACTTGATTTCCATCCTTTTATTAACTTCTGGTTCAAATAATCAAATTTAGAAATTGAAAAGGGAAATACAAGAAGAAAAACAAAGAACTTACACAGAGGAAATCAGGAGTCAGCCTGCATTAAAAACCAGGGCTGATGAAGAAGACACAGAGATCCACGGAGATAATCTCACCATTAAATCAACTCCGTGGAACTTTGTAAAACTGTATTTTTAATTATTGGTACCCTCAGGTTTTTTGTCTTCGTGTTCATTTTCCTGACGCGGAGGCCTGGGGAGAAGTACTTTTCTTGAGAGTTTTAATTTTCCTGTTTTTGGATCAACACCGATAAGTTTTACTTCAACTTCATCACCTTCTTTAAGGACTTCATCCACGGATCTTAATTTCTTCCAGTCGATTTCTGAAATATGGAGTAATCCGTCTTTGTTTGGCAAAATCTCAACAAATGCACCAAATTGAACAATCGTTTTTACTTTGCCTTTATATACCTGTCCTACTTCAGGTACGGTGACAATTTTCTTTATCCATTCGACTGCCGCAGTAATGATCTCTTTGTTCTCTCCAAACACGTTAACATCACCAAAACCATTGGTTTCTTCAACAATTATTGTTGCACCTGTGACACGCTGTATCTCCTGGATCACTTTTCCACCAGGTCCAATAAGAGCACCGATCATTTCTTTTGGTATTGTAAGCATTTCAATTCGTGGAGCATGAGGTTTTAGTTCAGGACGTGGTTCAGGAATCAGCTCATTCATCTTATCAAGGATGTGCATTCTTCCTTTTTTTGACTGTTCGAGTGCCTGTGCAAGGATCTCGAATGATAAACCATCCACTTTTATATCCATCTGTGTGGCAGTAATTCCATCTCGTGTTCCGGTTACTTTGAAATCCATGTCACCAAGATGATCCTCGTCACCGAGGATATCAGAAAGAATTGCATATTTGCCTGATTCTAAATCAGTTATAAGTCCCATGGCAATTCCTGAAACCGGTTTACGAATCTTTATTCCTGCATCCATAAGAGCCAGTGTTCCTGCACATACTGTTGCCATAGAGGAAGATCCATTAGATTCCAGGATGTCTGAAACAACCCTTATGGCATATGGATTCTCCTCGTCAGGGGGCATCATATTTTTCAATGCCCGATGTGCCAGGTTTCCATGTCCAATCTCCCTTCTGCTTACACCTCTGGCCGGTCTTGCATCGCCGGTTGAAAAAGGCGGGAAATTATAATGAAGAGTAAATTTCTCTGTACCCTGTGTCAGAACATCATCAATTATTTTCTCATCCAGCTTGGTACCAAGAGTAACAGTTGTAAGAGATTGTGTTTCACCTCTGGTAAAAAGTGCTGAACCGTGTGTGGCAGGCAAAGGATCAATTTCACAGATTATCTCACGTATTTCATCGGTTTTACGTCCGTCGAGTCTGATTCCCTCATCCAGCACTAATCGCCTTGAAGCCTCTTTTAAAACATCATGATAGTATCTCTTTACAAGATTCTCATCAACCTCATCTTCTTCATTAAATTGCTGAAGAAATTCTGTTATTACTGCTTCAATTTCTTCAGTTCTCTTATGTTTGTCTGAAGTTGATGATTTTGCTACCTGGTAACATTTATCATAAGTTTCGTCCCATACTTTTTTCTTAAGCTCTTCATCATTGACCTCATGACAATATTCACGTTTTGCTACTGAGCCTATTTCTTCAGCAAACTCCATCTGTGCTTTACAGTGAATCTTAATGGTGTCGTGAGCAATTCGGAGAGCCTCAAGCATTTCATCTTCAGACACTTCTTTCATTTCTCCTTCTACCATCAGGATATTATCATATGTTGCCCCCACCATCAGATCTATATCAGCTTTCTTAAGCTGAGATGCTGTTGGATTGACAACAAATTTATTATCTATTCTTGCTACTCTTACTTCTGAAATTGGTCCGCCGAAGGGGATATCCGATATTGTCAAAGCTGCCGATGCTGCTAGTCCTGCAAGTGCATCAGGGATAATATCCATATCGGCTGAAATAAGATTGATAGTAACAAATGTCTCTGCATGGAAATCATCAGGGAAAAGAGGACGTAATGCCCTGTCAACCAATCTTGATATAAGAACTTCATAATCTGAAGGTCTGGCTTCTCTTTTAAGAAATCCTCCCGGGATACGCCCTGATGAGGCATATTTTTCCTTGTAATCTACAGATAGAGGCATGAAGTCTGTATCTTCCTTAGCCTCTTTTGCTGCAACAACAGTTGCTAACAGCATAGTTTTCCCCATTTTTAACAGGACAGCTCCGTCAGCCTGTCTGGCGAGTTTTCCCGTTTCCAGGACTATTTGTCTCCCGTCTCCGAGATCAATAGTTTTCTCTTTTACTTTAAACATTATAAATCTTAATTAATGATTGTTGAAATTACAGGATGTAAAAATAGTATGAAAAAAGGCAATTTTGAATTGCCTTTTCACCTATTTACGTAATTTCAATGCTTTTATGATTTCACGATACCTTTCGATATCTTTAACTCTCAGGTAGTCCAGAAGCCTTCTCCTCTTCCCTACAAGTTTG
>CAZDOM010000069.1:0-16328 GCA_964507015.1 uncultured Rikenellaceae bacterium
GTTTAACAGTATGAGCACCTTGCTGATCCGTGATCATACCTTCAACAACCAGCATAGAGTCATTCTCATCGGTCTCCGGCACAAATTGGGTTATACAACTGCTTATAATCAGCAATCCTGATAGTAATAGAATGTATTTTCTTGATTTCATGATGTCTAAAAGTCAAAATTAAATGAAACGGATGGGATAGCCTGTCCGAACACTGATAGTTTATATCCCCGTATCCTGTTGCGTTCGTTCCGGAAATAAATAGAGTAAACATTCTGTCGTCCCAATACATTATAAACAGAAAATATCCAGTGAGGATGTGCTATTTTCTTCGATTTAAGGTTTCCGCTTACTGTAACGGAGAGATCGAGCCTCATATAATCGGGAATCCTGTATTTATTCCTGTCGGAATACTGCAACAGGATCATATCGCCCAGTTTATATGTAGAAACCGGGTATGTAATAGGCCTGCCTGTATTGTAAGTATAGTTGGCAGAGAAGCTGAATCTGCGTGAGAGAAGAAAGTTAAAGGTAGCTATCAGATCGTGAGGTTTATCGAAATTTGCAGGGAACCATTCACCCCTGTTTATTACCTCATCGTTGAATTTGCCTGTGCTCTTAAGCAGAGTCCTTGAATATGTATAAGCAACACTCCACCTTATCCTTCCTTCCGATTTCTTCAGCATCAGCTCAACACCATATGCTCTTCCGAGTACATCAACAAGGTCAGTTTCAATATCATCGTTCATAATCAGGCTAGTACCTCCTTTAAAATCAACCATCCCTTTAATACTCTTATAATAGACTTCCACAGATGATTCAACTTTGTTATTAAAAAGCATCTGGTAAAATCCGGTAGAGATCTGGTTACCAACCTGCGGCTTAAGGTAATAATCGCTTAATTTCCAGGTATCTGTAGGAGAAATTGATGTCGTATTAGATAACAGATGTAGGTACTGGCGGGTACTGTTATAGTTAATCTTGTATGAGCTTTTTGATGTAGTTCTGAAATTTAGTGATATCCTGAATTCGGGACCTGCATATGTTTTCAGCAATTGACCGGTGTTAAATGTAAGGGTATCTATTACTGTCGAGCTGCTTTTGGTATATTCCGGATCATAAATAAAAACCGAACGTGGCCCTGCAGCAAAGAAGCTGGATAATCTTATACCTGCATTTACAGAAAGATAATCTGTCAGCACATATTTATCCTCTATGTAAAGAGCTGTTTCGAGGGCTTTTTCAGTAGGAATTACCTTCCTTATTATCAGGGAGGAATCGCCATTAGGGGTAAAGCTTCCCGGAGAGACATTATATCTTGTAAGTTCGGCTCCAAAGTTTACTTCATGTCTGCCCTGGTACCAGTTGAACTCAGCTTTGGCTCCCGTGCTGTTAATCTTATGTGCAAGGCTAAATGCTTCTGTAGGAACCCTGTCGCTGGAAACCTCATACTTATAATTACTGTTGTTGACCGATATTACTGAAAAAAACCTGCTATTGAAGAAATGTCGCCACTTAACTCCATAAATCTGGTTATCATAGGAATAAACAGTATCTGTATTGAACCTGAAAGCATCACGGCTAAGATAGGAAGCAAATTCAATCCTGTTATTCTTATTGATATCATAAGTTATTTTTCCGTTCAGGTCATAGAAGGAAGCCCTGCTCCTGCTTAGTGCCGGATTCTCAATCAGGGTCAGTATCCAGTTTGAATAAGTAGTCCTGCCGCTGAGAATATAGGAAAGAGTATCTTTAATAATTGGACCTTCAACAGTAAGATGGGTTGTTATAGGACTAATACCGGCATTCCCCTCAAATTCCCTCCAGTTTCCGTCTTTGGTACCGATATCCAGTACCGATGATACTCTGCCTCCATAGCGACTTGGAATACCTCCCTTATAGAGGGTTGCATCGTTGATGATATCCGAATTAACCGCCGAGAAGAATCCAAAGAAATGAGATGAATTATAAATGGGTGCTTCATAAAGAAGAAGCAGGTTCTGATCAGACGAACCACCCCTTACATTAAATCCGGCAGAGCCCTCTCCCACTGACTGTATGCCAGGCACCAGCAGTATACTCTTAATAATATCTGTTTCTCCCATGGATGTCGGCAAAAGCTTGAATGAAGTAATGTTAATCTTTTCAACACCGGTCTCATACCTCTGGAGAACAACATTTTTCTGCGCAGAAACAACCGTTTCCTTTAATGGAATAAGCATACTGTTCATTTCAATATTAAGGTCTCCCTCACCATAGAGGTTTATGTTAACCTGTTTTTCCTTCATCCCTATAAATGAGAATTGAAGCAAATGTGATCCACGCGGGAGATTAATATTAAAATGGCCAAACTCATTTGTAATTGTTCCTGCTGATAGTTTCTCAACAAATATTGTAACACCTGCAACTGGTTCCCTGGTATCCCTGTCAGTAACATAACCCGACAACATTACATTTCCTGGTTTGTTCCTGTCAGCAGGATTTCCTATGTCGAAGAATGTTTTCTGAGATTCTTCCTCTTCATCTCCGGTATTATAGTCTGTAGGAGGTATATAGTTTTCCCCTTCAGTTTCACCAGCAACAGGCTTACTGGTAATCTTAACAGCAAAATCTTTTGTTATTACAACATTTCCTGTATTGTCAATAAAGTAATACAGGGAAGCCTCTTTGAATAATTTATCGAGGAATTCTGTCAGGGAGCTTATGCCGGGATAATCACCTGGCTTAAGTCTGTTTACCCATTCATCCCTGAAGAAAAAATGTAAGTTATACTCACTCTCTGCCTTTATCACAAATTCCTTAAATGTCATATTTCTGTATTCCCAGGTTATTCTTAAATCATTCTGAGCACCCAGTTTACTGAATAATGACAAACATATTATGAGAAGGAATATCTTGAATTTCATCTTAAGGCGTTATTTATTAAGATTGGTATAAAATTCCAGGACCGGGACAAAACTTTCGGGATTGCTCTTTGTAACCTGTAATTTGTTTGTCCTGATGTATTGTTTTATCTGTTGTTTCCTGTCAATCAATTGTTTCAGGAAATCTCTTTTACCTCTTATCAGATAATATTTATCATCTTTTTTAAGGAAAATACGTTGTATCTGGTTAAACTCATCATATTTATTTTCTACTGCCAGCATAACGATCTCTTTTTTGTATTTTACAACAAGCGACAGATCACCTTCAAAAAGTACATTAACATATCCGGAAAGGTTATTAAGGCTGTCAGCATCCAGGTTTTTAAACTTGTAAGTTCTGTTGTTGAATTCATAGGTGAATCTGTCAATTTTTTCCTTGTTAAGCTGGATCATCATTCCATTATCATTCATGGCCAGAAGTTCATCTTTAAAGATGTCATAACAAAGAAGGACATCCTTAAACACTCTTCCGTCTATTGAAACCGATCCTGGCAAAAGACTGGAGGTAAAAAGGAACTGGTCACCTTTAACCATGTAATAAATGTTACGCCATAGCCTGCCATTATAAAGAACCTGTCTCCCTGTTGTATCCTGTTCCCCGGGAGTATCCGGATCCTGAAATGCATATGGTATTCCCCCGGTAACGACAGGCTCAGAAAGAACAAACAGAGAAAAAAATAACAAAAATATTATTTTGCTCATGCAATAAAATATCAGCAATCTGCTTCCGGGAAAAATCGAGGTTTTTATACGGTTATTCCGAAAGGTCAATTGGGTTAAGTTAAAAAAGATCCTGTAAAAGTACATAGAATAAGACAACTTATTTATTCGAAATATTTCTGGTACTATCTTTTTAACATTTCTTAACAATTAAACATTAAACCCTCAGAAAACAGGGGTATATTAAAGCTGAGACTGTTGTCTGTCCAGTATCTCATTCTTATACATCCGGTCTTCGAGTATCCTTACATATTTAATGGCCTGACGTATTTTATAATATTCCCAGGCCTTTTGCGCCCACTGGAGTGCATTATCAAGGTTACCGTTTATCTCATTAATAATAGCCATGTTATAGGTAGCTCTTCCTGCAATTTTTCTATTCGGGTTTTCTGTTTCCTGTTCCCAGAGTTCACCAGCCTCGTTCCATTTACCAACCTGGGCTTTACGCTTCGCTATCTTAAAATTTTCAGTTCCCTTTACAAAATAATCGCGCATGACTCTTAATTCATATGGTATTAATCTCATGGCGTATCCATGTCCGGCCTTATTGCTCACCTCTTTTATAGCCTCTTTCCTGCTAATAAGTGCTGCAACAGCAACGAGTGGTGTTACCCCTTTGCCTGAGAACACAACAGATTGATGATGATTATATTCATCAGCAATAATCTCGTTTGCAGGATCGTAGATTCTCCACCCTGTTTTTACAATTGTTTCCATATCTGCGTGATGCACAATTCCCGGGATCTTCAGACCAAGTACTTCCTTAACACCCCCGTCATGTGTGGAATAGCGGATTCTTGTATCAGTATCATAATACTCAAGAGAAAAAAGAGCATTAGTACCTGTCTCATTACATATCCTTGTAACAATATCCCAGGAAAGAGGGACCGGGAATATCCCCATCAGGCTTGGTGTCCTGAAATCGATATCGCTAAGGTTCTTTACTTCATCGAACCTTCTGTTATTTAACAGTTCTGATGATAATCCGTTAATCGCCTCTTCTGCCCCATCCTTATCAAGGTTTACTCCCTCCAGTGTCAGAGCCTTATCTATAATATCAAGAACTTTGGTCTCATCTGTGGGAATACTCCTGTTTATGACACCTACATTTTTTATTTCAGGTGATAATGTAACCGGGGCAGGTTCTATTACATTCAGATATAAATGATTTATTTTACATGATACCAATATGCCCGATATCATCATTATTAAAATCACTCTCTTCATTTTATAAGTATTTAAATATGTCTCCTTAACAAAATATTTCACTGTAAAAACCAATTCGTTCAATACATAATGATCAACGTTTAAAAAACGTATTAAAACAGGTTGATATCTGTTTTGGGTACACCTAAAAAACTATCTTTCTATCTTCTCAAGTTTTATGTTTCTCAATGCAGCCGTTGTATTCCAGGAGGCTATCCCAAAAGGTTTTGATAATTCCACTTCAGGTCTTATTGATAGTTTCTTATCTCCCTTTCTAAAATCAACAACAACATTATCATCAATCTGTGCTCTGATAGTATCTTCTTTAACCACAAGACAAATTTTGTACCAATTGTTTTTCTGAAACTTAATTAGTTTTGTGGTTTCGTTCTCCGAGGCATCTTTTTTGTCTATACTGCTCAATCCCACTGTAGTCCCGCCCCAGCCTCCGATTATAAGGCTACAGTATTCCTCACCCATGGGAAATGTCATCCCACAGAAGAAATCATTACCTGTAATACGTTTTGCTTCAAGTGTAATCATGTAATTAACTTCAGGGAACTCTTTTTTCCATGTTATTCCCGTGCATCCCTCACCTATACCAAGAATTATAGAACCCCCGGAAACATAGACCTGTCCCTGGGGCCCGAAATTTGTAACTTCCCATCCGTCAAGTGTCTCTCCATTAAATAAATATGTGCTATCGGGTTTTTCAATAACTTTATCCCGGGAATCCTGTACTATTTCCGGGTTTCCACGATTTCCCGTACAAGAAATAACAATAATGGCTGTTAAAAAGAATTGAATAACTGATCTCATCCCGTCAATCTTCCTGTTTCTTTATTTCTCTTAAAGGCCTGTCTATTTTTTCTATACCCGGTAAAGAATCTTTAGTGTCTGTCTCCTTCAGCTGTTCCAGCTTTCTGCCTGCCGGCAGCACCCTGCTCTCCCATGAACCTACTGCATCATTATAGCTCTTCAGGGCATTCTCCAATCCGCCTCCTACCTTTTTCAGATGATCTGAAAAAACGCCTACCCTCGAATAAAACTCATCCGCAGCAGTCATTATCTGCTGGGCATTTTCAGTTATGTTATGTTGCTGCCACGACATTGCCACAGATTTAAGTATCACAATCAAGGTTGTTGGTGTAGCAAGAATAATTTTATTATTCATAGCATCCTGAAGAAGGGCCTTATCTGTCATCAGGGCTACATTAAAAGCAGATTCAACTTCCATATACAATACAACAAAATCGGGTGCATTTGTGAACTGCGACCAGTACTGTTTCCTGCTTAACCTTGTAATATGATCCCTTAACTTTTTAGCATGTTGAATAAGAAGGGCATTCCTTGCTGTCTCATCATCTGTCTCGAGAGCATCAAGGTAAGCATCAAGCGGAAGCTTTGAATCAACAACCACATGCTTATTACCAGGCAAATTGATAATCATATCCGGTTTCATTGCCTGATCATCTTCTTCTGAATATGCCTGTTCAACAAAATCACAATGACTCGACATACCTGAAAATTCCACTGCTCTTCTAAGACCAATTTCCCCCCATTTTCCTCTTATCCGCGGATTTCGTAATGCATTTACCAGGGCACCGGTTTCTTTCTGAAGAACAGAGTGTGTTTTCTGAATATTTGTAAGCATTTCCGTTACCTGGCCAAAGGTTTTTTCAGATCCCTTTTCGAGCTCTTCAATTCTCTTCTTATATGTATCGATTGATTCTTTAACCGGCTTTAGCATCTCTTCAATTGCTACTTTTCTCTGGTCGAGATTTCCTTCTGATTCCTTTATTTTGGCCTCAAGCTGTGTTTTTGCGAGGTTCAGAAACTGAAGGTTATTTTGCAACAGAGCATCCGAAGCAGCAGATTTGAATGTATCTATCATTGCTTTTCGTACCTCCTCCAAACTTTCATCCCTGGCTTTGAGATTAGCCTGCAATGAACTGTTTTGGGTTTTTAATTCATTTAATTCCTCTGTCTTTGCCAGTAATGACTCCTGAAACCTCGCTTTTAGAATTGATCTGGTAACCAGCCATGTAATCAATGAACCAACTATCAATCCTCCAGATAAATAAAGAAATACTTCCATAGCACAACGAATATCCTGATCCTCAAAATTAAAAGTTTTCGGCAAACAGTAGAGTTTTAAATAGGTGTTTTATTAACTTAGTAGGTCATAAAACCCAGCTATAGAATTTTGAATCTATAAAAATTATAATTTACGTATGCGAAAGATACCCTTACTGGTAACTATTACTGTGACTGTAACTCTCTTATGGTCATGCAGTTCAAAGCATGAAACAATGGAAAGAAGACTTAAAAAATTCATTTCATACTATGAAGCAAAGGTAATACCCCTGTCGCGTGAAGCAGCTTTGACATCATGGAATGCCAATATATCGGGTACCGACTCCGACTGGGCGTTGAGCGAACAGGCTGCTTTCAACCTGGCAAAATTATTTACCGACACAAAAGCCTTTTCAGAACTTAAGGAAGTAAAGGAATCAGGCCTTGTTAAGGATTCGATTCTGGTAAGGGAACTGGAACTGATTTATGACGCCTATCTTTCAGGGCAGGTCGATACAGCTCTTTTAGCCCGGAGACTGAAGATGGAAACAGAGATTAACAAGAAATATTCAAATTACAGGGCTTCTTTAAATGGCAGGGAGTTAAGTGATAATGAAGTTGAAAACATACTAAAAAAATCTACAGACAGCAAAGAGTTAAAAGCAGCCTGGGAAGGTCATAAGATGATAGGCCCTGTAGTTGCACCCGATATTTTAGAGCTGGTAAAACTCAGAAACCTGATAGCTAAAAAACTGGGATTCAGTAATTTCCATGAAATGAACCTGAAACTGTCAGGACAGGATCCTGCTGAGGTGACAGCTATTTTTGATGAGCTGGATAATCTGACCAGGGACAACTTTAAACAACTCAAAGGAGACATAGATAAGTACTTTGCGAAGAGATACAGGATAAATACTACTGATCTGCAACCATGGCATTACCAAAACAGGTATTTCCAGGAGGGTCCGGAGATATATCCCGTTGACTTTGATGAATATTATAAAGAGCAGGATCCCGTTAAACTGGCTGCATCATTCTATGATGGCATTGGATTAAATGTAGATGCCATACTTGCAAAAAGCGATCTTTATGAAAAACCGGGCAAAAATCAGCATGCATTTTCAACCGATATAGACCGCGCAGGTGATGTTCGGACACTTGATAATATACGTCCTGATGTTTACTGGATGAATACGATACTTCATGAACTAGGACATGGAGTATATTCATACTATAATGACATGTCACTGCCATTCACGCTCAGGGATGCTGCTCATGCATTTACTACTGAAGCAGTGGCAAATTTCTCCGGAAGACTCGCCAAAGACCCGTACTGGATGGAAGGTATGGGTATTATTGACCAGGAGGAAAAAGAAAAGATAGAAGACAACTGCCATAAATCTCTGCGGCTCGAGATGCTTGTATTCAGCCGCTGGGCACAGGTAATGTACCGGTTTGAAAAAGCTATGTATGATAATCCTGACCAGGATCTTAACAAGCTCTGGTGGGACCTTGTCGAAAAATACCAGATGATCTCAAAACCGGAAGGCAGGGATATGCCTGACTGGGCAACCAAGATCCATATTGCTCTCTATCCGTGTTATTATCATAATTACCTCCTCGGAGAACTCCTTGCATCTCAGTTTTACGGCTATATCAAAGCAAATATCACTGATAATCTGTCATTAACAGGAGAAAAACAGGTCGGTGAATATTTTAAGACCAAAGTTTTTATTCCCGGTGCCAGGTATCAATGGAATGAAATGATCGAGAGAGCAACAGGAGAAAAACTTACTGCAAAATACTATGCTGAACAATTTGTTCAATAATCATTATAACCTAACTAATACATCAAAAAAATGGCTACAAAAAGAAAAATCAACCGTCGCGAGTTCCTCGGATCTGCTGCTGCTGCCTCGCTGGCGCTGACAGTTATCCCGAGGAATGTACTTGGAGGAGCTGGTTTTGTTGCACCCAGTGACAAACTTACTCTTGGTTACATAGGGTGCGGAACACAAGGCCTGAGGGAAATGACCTCGCTGATCCAGAATCCTGAACTTCAGATCGTTGCTGTTTGTGATCCAAACAAATTTTCAACCAATTATGTCGACTGGTCGTTAAATGATGTCCGGAATGGTATCAGAAGAGCTCTGGGAGACAATTCATGGGGTGAGAATCTGGATGGCATACCCGGAGGCAGGGATGTGGGACAGGAATTTGTACAGAAATACTATGCCAAATCAAAAGAGACAAGCTCTTATAAGGGATGCTCGTCGTACAATGATTTCCGTGAACTTCTTGAGAAAGAACAGGATATTGATGCTATTAAGATCATGACCCCTGATCATCTTCATGCAACAGTAGCAATTGCCTCGATGAAAAAAGGTATGCATGTGCTTACTCATAAACCTATTGCCAACAGGATTTCTGAGTGGAAAAAAGTATATGATGTGACCAAATCTTCAGGTATGAGTACTCACTTGCTTGCATGGAGTATCAAACCTGGTTATGAGGTTGCAAAACAATGGATAAAAGAGGGTCTTATTGGTAACCTCAAAGAGATACATAACTGGTCGAACCGGCCGGTATGGCAGCAATGGCAATCTAATCCTACTGACACACCGCCAGTACCTGAAGGATTGGACTGGAATCTCTGGCTCGGTCCGGTACCCGACCGTCCATACCACCCGAATTATACGAATGCTGTCTTCCGCGGATGGTACGATTTCGGCGGAGGAAGTATAGCTGATATGGGACATTACAGCCTGTTTCCGCTTTTCCTCTCTTTTGGTATTGATAAACCCGCTATAAGCGCGGAAGCATATGCAACAACAACTTGTGATACAGTAGACCATGTAGCTACAGGAGTTAGAAATAATGTGGCATTTCCTTTGTCATGTGTAGTAAAATTCAAGATGCCGGCACAGAAGGAGATGGGTCCTTTTGATCTTATCTGGTACGATGGCGGAATAAGACCTATTACACCTGACGAACTTTACGAAGATGGTGAATCATTTACACGCGAGGGAATGATGTATGTTGGTGATAAAGGCAAGATCCTTGCAGGCTTCAGAGGTGAGAATCCCAGGCTTATACCTAAAAGCAGGATGGAAGGGGTCAGCGGAGAACAGGCAAGAGAAGAGCGTTATGATGCAAATGCTTACTGGATAAAAGCCTTCAAGGAAAAAACACAATCACCAGGAAGCTTCCTCTATGCAGGACCAGTAACTGAGACGATTAACCTGGGTGCCGTCGCCCTCAGGGCAGGAAAAAGAGTTGAGTATGATTCTGCAAATATGAAAATTACAAATGTGCCTGAGGCAAACAAATTCCTCACCAGGGAATATAGAAAAGGCTGGGAATTGTAAAATTCTAAAAGACAGACATTATGACTAAAATATCACGTAGAAATTTTATTGAAAAATCCATGATGGCTGGTGCTGCAGGTATTGCAGCACCAGCACTGGTTAAGGCAGCTTTGGCACCAACACCAAGGCTGATAAAGGACGATATTTCAATTGCTCAATGGGCTCTCGTGGAAGAGATCCAGAAGGGACAATGGAAAACACTTGATTTCCCGAAGGTGGCCAGAGAGGACTTCGGACTTAATGGTATCGAATTCGTGAATACTCTCTTCGAAGTCCCTACTGAAGGTTATCTCCGCAGGCTTAAGAAAAATGCAGATGATCAGGGTGTCACAATGGTACTTATTATGGTGGATGATGAAGGTGACGGATGTTCCTCAACAAAAGAGGGCAGACATCAATTTGTAATAAATCATCGTAAGTGGATCGATATAGCTGCAAACCTTGGATGTGTCGCTATTAGGACAAATTGCCGGGGTGAAAGAGAGGTCTCAAAGGAGGAAGCTCTTAAGTATTCCACAGAAACATACCAGATGATGATGGAATATGCTGTTCCTGCCAAGATATGTGTGCTGATCGAAAACCATGGAGGAGTATCCAATGATGCCGACTGGATGGTTTCACTTTTTAAATCAGTCAACAACCTGTATTTCGGGAGTTATCCCGACTGGCGCCAGCCATCAGACAATTTTGACAATGTCGAATATTTGCATAAGATGCTGCCATACGCCGGAGGTATGTCATACCGGAATCAGCCAACTGAAGAACTGACTGCTAAAATGATCAAAATGGCGAAGGATGGAGGTTACCGCGGCTGGTATGGAATCGAATCTACTGGTCGTGAAGAGATAAGAAAGGGAATTGACTTACTGAAAAAATATTTATTTGACTAAATGAACCTGTATGAAAAAAACTCTATCCTTACTTATCGTTATATTAATTGCAACTGCCTGTTCATCAGATAAATCTACTACTAAAGATAAAGCAGCAGCACAATTCATAGGTCTGCCGACTATAAACGAGGTAGTAGAAAGCATCAAAGCTGCACAGCCGGATGCCGATCCTTTTCTCCTGGAAAAAGGTGTTAAACATGCAGCATCACTATGGAGAGCTGCCGATGGTACTCCTGTTGAATTCACCGGATTTGTGAAGGACAATTATATCTCAGATCCTGTAAAAAGGAAACTGATCTTTATTAAGATAAGCAATTACCTTGAATCCCTTTACGGCAACTTCAATGAGATAACTCTCGACCTTAGGAAAACACTTGACCAGACAGGTGGCGAGATTGATGATATAGACCGTATGTTTGGCACCTATGCTGTTGGGGCAAATGTCCAGGATGACTTCTATTCAAATAAAATAGCTTTCTATATTGCCCTTAACTTCCCTTATTTCACCCTGGCTGAAAAAGAAAAAATGGGCCCGCAATGGAAACGTGCTGAATGGGCTATGGCAAGGCTTGGAGATATATTTGTATCACGCGTACCGGCTGAACTTTCCCAGGCCCTTAACAGCGCACTGGGGGAAGGTGATATGTATATAGCAGAGTACAATATCTACATGGATCATCTGAGGACTGACGACGGACGCCAGATCTTTCCTGATAACATGGTACTTCTCTCCCACTGGAACCTTCGCGATGAGCTTAAAGCCTGTTATGCTGATATGGAAAATGGGATTGAAAAACAGGAAATGATTGTGAATGTGATGGAACATATCATAAAGCAGGATATACCTGAAGTGGTTATCAATTGCCCTGATTACGAATGGGAACCATTTAATAACAGTGTTATGCAGAATGGCAAACCAGTTGAAGCTGCTCCTGAACCTGATACACGCTACCAGAAAATCCTGAATTCATTCAGGGCAATGAAGGATATTGATCCATACAATCCTGAGATGAATACTGCAATACTTAGGAAATTCTCATGGGAAATGGAAATTTCACCGGAGGAGATCGAAGAGATATTTGATGCTTACCTGAGATCACCTCAGTTAAATAAGGTTGCGGCTTTGATCAGTGAAAAACTCGGACGTAAACTCAAACCTTTTGATATCTGGTACGACGGATTCAAAACACGCAGCAGCATCCCTGAAGATCTTCTCACTGGAAAGACCTCATCACTTTACACCGATCCTTCAGCCTTCAGGAAAGATATGCCCAGGATGCTTATGAAACTGGGATGGAGTCCGGATAGGGCTAAGTACCTTGCTGATAAAATAGTAGTAGATCCTGCAAGAGGGTCAGGTCATGCGTGGGGCGCATCAATGAAAGGAGCAGTATCACACCTGCGAACACGTATCTCAGAAAAGGGGATGGATTATAAAGGCTATAATATTGCGGTACATGAATTCGGACATAATGTTGAGCAGACCATAACCCTTTATGATGTCGATTACTATATGATGTCAGGTGTTCCGAATACCGGGTTCACTGAAGCCATGGCCTATGTGTTCCAAAGTCGCGATCTTATGCTGCTGGGTATGAAAGATGATAATCCGGAGAAAGAGAAGATGGAGGTACTGGATGCAGCATGGTCGCTGATGGAAATCATGGGGGTAGGATTGGTCGAGATAAAAAACTGGAAATGGCTCTATGAAAATCCTGATGCTACTGCTATACAATTTAAAGAAAAGGTACTAAACAATGCGCTTGAAACCTGGAATAAATATTTTGCACCGGTAATCGGAGTGAAAGATTCTCCGCTGCTGGCAATCTATTCACATACTGTAAATGATCCGCTTTACCTGCCAAACTATTCTTACGGGCATGTCATTCAGTTCCAGATTGAAGAATATCTGAAAGGCAAGAACCTCACAAATGAGCTCGACAGGATCTTTGAACAGGGCCGTTTAACACCACAGCAGTGGATGATGGGGGCAGTAGGATCAAAGATATCAACGGAGCCGCTGCTGAAGGCACTGGAAAGGGTGTTAGAATAGTTATATGTTGTAGGTTGAGGTTGGAATTACAAAGTTAATTAACATAGTATCCAGAATGGGATGGTTTATGACTATATAGTAATAGGGTCAGGTTTCGGGGGAAGTGTCGCAAGTCTCAGGCTTGTGGAAAAAGGATATAAAGTACTTACCATTGAACAGGGGAAACGCTTCAATCCTTCCGATTTTCCGAAGACAAACTGGAACCTGCCGAAATACCTGTGGGTTCCGTCATTTAGGTTATTCGGGTTTCAAAAACTGTCATTCTATACTACGGCAAGCATACTCAGCGGAACGGGTGTAGGCGGAGGAAGCCTGGTATATGCAAATACTCTTTATGTACCCAAAGATGAATTCTTCAATAACTCTTCCTGGGCTGGTTTTGGCAACTGGAAAGCAATCCTTGCACCGTTTTATGACAGGGCTTCATTCATGCTCGGGAGAAAAAAATATGCAAAGCTGAATCCTGAAGATCTTGTACTTGAAGCTGTAGCAAAAGAGATGAATGCTTATGACTCCTTCGAAACAGTTTATGTCGGGGTAAACCTGGATGGCGGTGAAGAGGAATGTGATCCCTATTTCGGAGGAATCGGCCCCATGCGGAAAAGATGTACTGAATGTGGTGGATGCATGGTAGGATGTCGTGAAAATGCAAAGAACACCCTTGACAGGAATTACCTCTGGTTTGCAGAAAAACTGGGACTCGAGATAATCCCTGAAACCAAAGCTGAAAAGATCACATTTAAGGATAATCTTTATCATGTAGAAACAAAAAATATTACCTCTTTCTTCCGGAAAAAAAGAAAATATTTTACATCAAAAGGAATAGTAATAGCTGCAGGAACCCTTGGAACACTAGAGCTTTTACTAAAACAAAAATACAGGTACAGAACCCTGCCAGGGTTATCTGACCTCTTAGGTCATGAACTGAGAACAAATGCAGAGACGCTTAGTGCAGTATCAGGGGCAAATGAAAAACTTAATAACGGAATAGCTATTACATCAGTCTTTAATCCTGACAGCCACTCACATGTTGAAATAGTAAAATACCCCGATAATTCAAATGCCATGAAATGGTTTTTCGGACTTTCTGCAGAAGGAGCCCCGACAATATTTGGCAGAGTACTTAAACTTATTTGGAATACCCTGTGTCATCCGGTTAAATTTCTGAGAACCCTCTTTAATTTCAAATGGTCGTCGAGGCTGGTGATCTTTCTTACCATGCAGACAGTCGATAATGCAATGAAAATGATCTGGAAAAAGACAATTTTCGGAGGTAAGATGAAGATCGACAATAGAGGACAAAAAAAGGTTCCTGCATATATACCTGTAGGACAAGAGGTTATGGAGAGATACGCAAAAAAAGTAAATGGAGTGGCTCAGAATATACTCCTGGAAGTATTCTTCAACAGGCCAACAACAGCACATATACTGGGAGGCTGTCAGATGGCAGAATCGATTGAAAAGGGTGTTGTTGACAAAAACCTGAAAGTACATGGATATCCGGAAATGTACATAACTGACGGATCAATAGTACAGGGTAACATAGGGGTAAATCCTGCTCTTACCATTACAGCTCTCTCTGAATATGCAATGAATAAAATAGCTTCAAAAGAGGGATCAGAGCCATCAGAGATAACAAGACAATTAACAGACATGGAAAAAGAATGGAAAAAGAAGAGATCGGACTGATACTCGAAAAGCAAAGGATATTTTTTGCTGAAGGGAAAACACTTGATCCCGCATTCAGGATTGAAAATCTCAAAAAGCTAAGATCTCTTATTATCATTCATGAAAGGGAAATAATTGACGCATTGTGGGAAGATTTCCATAAACCTGAGTGTGAGGTCATTTCTTCGGAGATCCGGTTGGTTTTAATGGAGATGAACCTGGCTATCAGGAAACTAAGGCATTGGGCAAAGCCAAAGAGAGTAAAAACCCCAATTGTACATTTTATTGCCAAAAGCTACATTAACTATCAACCTTACGGTCAGGTTCTGGTCCTCTCGCCATGGAATTTTCCTTTCCAGCTTGCAATTCTGCCTGCCATGGGTGCTCTTGCAGCAGGTAACTGTGTTGTCCTAAAAATTTCACAACGTGTTCCGGCCATTGCAAAGGTTATAGAGAAGATCGTAAGCAGCCTGCCTGAAGAACTGGTTATTGTTGTTAACGGGGATCATTCAGTAAGTGAATACCTGCTCAACTATAAATTCGATTATATATTCTTTACAGGAAGCAGCAAAATTGGCAGACAGGTGATGGGTAAGGCGGCCCTTAACCTTATACCTGTATCCCTCGAACTGGGAGGTAAAAATCCATGTGTTGTCACTGCTGACGCCAGACTCGATTTTGCAGTGAAGAGAATTGCCTGGGGAAAATTCTATAATGGAGGACAGACATGTGTGGCACCTGATTACCTGCTGATAGACAGGAAGATAAAGGACAAATTCCTTGATATGCTAATGAATGAGATAAAATCATTTTATGGAGATAATCCTGAACATAGCAATGATTTTGCACGGGTGATAGATGAAAAGAGTGCATTAAGACTGGAGGAATTGATGAAAACCGGTCAAATTGTAACCGGTGGTAAAGTTGATATTAAAAACCGTTTTGTAGCCCCAACGGTAATAAAGGATATCAAACCTGATGACCCTGCTATGAAAGAGGAGATATTTGGCCCGGTGCTTCCAGTTATTGATTATGAAAATTTTGGAGAAGTATATGATATTATTGAACGAAATCCTAAACCGCTTGCTGTATTTATATTCACAAGAAATAAAAAGTGTGCACGTGAATTCCTGGCTAAAATAAGATGCGGATCAGCAGCCATCAATGATACAGTGGTGCAATTTGCAACACCCTATCTTCCTTTTGGTGGTGTTGGTTCCAGTGGAATGGGAAAATATCACGGAAAGAAATCATTTGAGACCTTCTCCAATGTAAGGGGAGTTATGGTGAAATCAAATCTTATGGATCTGTTCCTGAGGTATCCACCATATACGAAGTTAAAGGAAAAGGCTTTTAAGTGGTTTATGAGGTAGGTACTGGGTACTGGGTACTGGGTACTGGGTACTGGGTACTGGGTACTGGGTACTGGGTACT
>CAZDOM010000070.1:0-15706 GCA_964507015.1 uncultured Rikenellaceae bacterium
TTTTTAGATATTTTACCGCTGCCACGAAATTTTTTGTTGTTTCCTCGCTGTTGAGTTTAGAAAAGAGTTCCCGGACATTACTTGTATCTTCAGGTGTGCCCCCTACAGGTGAAAGTGCATCCGGAGCAAGAGCCAGAAATCCCTCTTTGGCCATTCGTCTTGTAACATCCTGGATATGAGGCACCAGACCCCTGTTCTCATGAATAACAATTACTGCCGGGAATTTATTGCCTTTTTCCGGACTGGCAATATATCCTCTTACATCACCGGTTACACCGGGATAATTGATAAATGCTGCAGCGATAGCTGGTTCCTGAACTGATTTAGCGGCTGCTTTAACATTGTTATCCTCCAGGACCGGCATCAGTGCCACTGCGGCAGCTGTGCTTCCGGCTACCATTGCAAGCTTCTTAAGGAATTGACGGCGGGATGTACGCCCCTCCCTGTACTCCTCGTATAATTCAGTAACTTTCTTTTCCATATTATTTCCTTTTGAGGTAAAACTTTTTAATGTTGTGTACAAAATACAATTTACAAAAAAAAATTATATTGACCATAGAGGGAAGATCACAGGACTCTACTTACTATTTATTAACTTTAAAGCTGAAATATTAAAGTATATGAGATGAAAAGGACCATAATATTTATTCTTGCCGCAATACTCTCACTGACTTCCTGCAGGAAGTATAATAATTATGATGGTGTGGTTTTTACGGAAAAAGAGCCACGTGACTGGGAGAATCCGGGTATGTTCAGTCAGAACAGGGAAGCCCCGCATGCCACATTTATCAGTTACAATGATGTTGAATCCGCCATGACAGACGATAAGGCCAGTTCACCTAATTATATGCTGCTGGACGGCATCTGGAAGTTCCACTATGCCAATTCACCTGACGAGAGACCCTACTGGTTTTTTAAGGACGATTATGACACCAGGGAATGGGATGATATAGAGGTCCCTTCAAACTGGCAGATGAAGGGGTATGATGTACCCGTTTATGTCAATATAACATATCCTTTTAAAAAAGATCCTCCATTAATAGAACATACCTGGAATCCGGTAGGTTCATATAAAAGGACTTTCAAGGTACCCGGGAATTGGAAGAAAAAGGAGGTCTTTCTGCATCTTGGTGCAGTTAGTTCAGCATATTATGTCTGGGTAAACGAACAGCCTGTGGGTTATTTCCAGGACAGTAAAACACCGGCAGAATTTAATATTACAAAATTTTTGAAACGTGGGAAGAACAGCATTGCTGTAGAAGTATACAGATGGTGTGACGGGAGTTATCTTGAGGATCAGGATTTCTGGAGGCTGAGCGGAATACAAAGAAGCGTTTTTCTTCATGCCAGACCAAAAACATACATATCCGATTTCTTCTTCAGGGGCGATTTGCAAAATAATTATATGGACGGAGTACTGAATCTGGATGTCTCACTAAAAGATACTGAGTCAGACAAAAAAGATTTTACTGTCGAAGCATCTCTGTTTGACGTTGACAATAAATTCTATTCTGAAACAAAGGAGATTAGCATACCAGACAGTAAGGCAACCGTCGATTTTAAAAAGGATTTACCGGAAATTAAAAGATGGTCAACCGAAACTCCTGATCTGTATACACTAGTGATTTGCCTCCGGGATGATAAGGGAAATATCATGGAATGTGTTAGTTCCAGGGTTGGATTTCGCAAGGTAGAGATTGTTGATTCTCGGCTTCTTATAAATGGAGTAGCTGTATATCTGAAAGGGACCGATTTACATGAGCATAATGATGTGACCGGGCATGTCATAGATGATGAAACAATACTGAAGGATATTCGGGTGATGAAGAGTAATAACATCAATGCAGTCAGAACATCACATTATCCGCAGCAGGAGTTATGGTACGAAATGTGTGATAAATACGGACTTTACCTGATAGATGAGGCAAATATTGAATCACACGGAATAGGCTATAATAAAGATGTTACTCTTGCAGATAAGCCTGAATGGGCTGCAGCACATCTCGACAGGATGAAGAACATGGTTGAAAGGGATAAGAACCATCCTTCTGTTATAATATGGTCCCTGGGGAATGAAGCAGGTGACGGCCATAACTTCCTCGATAATTACAAATGGGCGAAAGAGCGTGATAAAACACGTCCTGTACAGTATGAACGCGCTGAGAAATCAACAAATACTATTGAAAGGCATACCGACATATATTGCCCCATGTATGCAAAGATAGGACAGATAGAAGCTTATGCGAAGGATGAAAAGAATGACAGACCTTTGATAATGTGCGAATATGCTCATGCAATGGGTAACTCGACAGGTAACCTGCAGGACTATTGGGATGTGATTGAAAAATACCCGAAACTTCAGGGTGCATTCGTGTGGGACTGGGTTGATCAGGGGATACTGACAACTGACGAAAATGGTGAAAAATATTGGGCATATGGTGGGGATTTTGGTGATGAGGGAGTTCCAAGTGATGGGAATTTTTGTATCAATGGATTGGTCTGGCCCGACAGAACCGGGAAACCAGGCCTTAATGAAGTAAATAAAGTATATCAGTATATTGATTTTGAGCCTGTTGATCTCAAAGATGGAATGATAAGCATAACCAATAAGTATGACTTCATCAGCCTGTCAGAATTCAACATTGACTGGGAAATTATGTCGGATGGGCAGATCATTCAATCAGGAAAGTTATCTATACCTGGTTTTAAACCTAAAGCAAAAACCAATGTTCTTCTTCCATTTGAAGAAATAATTCCGGTTCCGGGAACTGAATATTTCCTTAACCTGAGGGCGACACGAAGTGATGAGTGGAATGGTATCCCACAGGATCATGTATATGCTGCTGAACAATTTAAGCTGCCGATGGAAAAGAAAATTTCTTCACCTGTTAGTGATAAATTGACAATACTTGAGACCAATACTGAGGGTAATTTACTCCATGTTAATGGTGTGGATATGCAGATCACTTTTAATCTTGAGACCGGGAGACTTGAATCCTATGTTTACAGAGAAAAGGAACTGTTACATAAAGGTCCGGAACCCGATTTCTGGCGTCCTCCAACAGATAATGATTATGGTTATGGCATGGACAGGTTAATGGGTGTATGGAAAAAAGCAGGTGAGAAAGCCGTAGTAACTAAAGCTGACATTACACAAACTGAACCCGGTAAGGTGATAATAGCCTTCAGGTATGATATACCTGGCAATGATAATGAAAAGATTGCAGGGTATTCCTCAGTATATACAATTTACGGATTTTCTGATATGGTAATAACCAATTCATTCAATAAGATATCAGACAAGATCCCTGAGATACCGCGAATGGGCATGCAAATGCAACTTCCTGCTGAATTCACTAACCTGAAATGGTTTGGACGGGGGCCACATGAAAACTATGCTGATAGAAAAAGTTCGGCGTTTGTTGGTCTTTATGAAAGTACTGTGGCCGATCAATATGTACCTTATATTCGTCCGCAGGAAAACGGTTATAAGACAGATACACGCTGGCTTACATTGACTGATGATACCGGCACTGGTGTAATGGTGACAGGAGATCCTGTTTTTTCGTTTGCGGCTCTTAACTTTATTCATGATGATTTTGAATCTCCCGGGAGATTATCAATGTACCGGCCCGATGCAAAAAGTGCAAATACACATACCAACGATATTAAACCCCGTGATTTTGTAAACCTTAATATTGATTTGGGTCAGATGGGTGTGGGAGGAGATGACTCATGGGGAGCACGTATTCATCCCCAGTACAGGCTTTTAGAAAAAAGTTATACCTATTCCTTCAGGATACGTCCAATAGTGAAGGATGATGATATTCTGAACCTGGCAAAACAGAAGTTATAAAAGGTTGAAAAGTTGAAGAAGTTGAAAAATATTTATTCAACCTCTTCAACCCCCTTCAACTAGAATTTCAATTCTATTTTAAGTACCTCATCTTCACCTGTTATAATGTTTCTGACATCATAAACCAGGGGTAAAGTTGCTTTTTTATTCAGAACGATCCTGGTTATACCATTAGCCTCAAGCTTCATGAATGAAGGGGCGGGAGCGGTTCCGTTTTCCAGGTAGAATGGGATATCTGACCTGTTTGTTACCTCAAAATAAATGTACCTTTCATCTTCAAAATAAGGTTTGCCTACAGAAATGCACTGATAGAAAAATGGTTTTGCATATTCTTCCTTTCCGGCCAGGTAATCCTTAAAATAGACCAGAGTACGACCTGCAAACATGGCCTCTTTAAGAGAATCATGGCTTCTCTCTTTTGCAAATACCAGGGTCATGGGTCTGTTGGTATATTCCGGAGCCGTGTATTGCTCGGATATAATATCATGCATATCACTGTTTCCAGTAACAGCCAGATTATATTTCTTACAGAAAGTCATTACCAGTGGATAGTATTCGTTATAATTGAAGAATTCTATGCCGTGAAGCCACCCATTTTCGATCAGTTTGTAATGGATATCGTACATTCTGGGAATGCCGTCCGGCTGCTGAGCTTTCCACCCGGGATGGTTCCACTGGATAAAAGCACCCTGTTTTATGGCTTCTTCAAAGACATCCATAACAGAATCTTTGTCAAGCAGGGAAGCATCCTTAATAAAAAGTGCATTAAAATGTCCGGGAGGCATGTCGCGTGTTATCTCGGCCCCATGGACCAGGATCAGATTTCCCTGCATGGCTGCTTCCTGTAAAATTTCCCATGCTGCATTGTGATTAACAGGGATATAACTTTTATGTGGGGTATACTCAATGTGATCAGTAATTGAAATTGCATCAAGACCATTAATATATGCCTCAGCAGCTCGTACTGTTGGCCAGACATTACCGTCTGAAAAAACTGTGTGAAGATGAAAATCACACTTAAGAGTAATATAGCCCGGAAGATCAGGGAGGTTTACATTCTTCCTCTGACCGTAAATCAGAACCGTTGTTGCAAAAATTGTTAAAACAATGATTATCAGCTTTTTCATAATATAATAGATTTGATTATGTTTTTATTTTTTGGTCAATTAAATCTCATAAGGAGTTAAGGCTAATCAGGAACATCAGTTTCTTTAACCCACCCCAACCCCTCCCGGGAGGGGATTCTATGCATAAAACCCCCTTCAACTTTTCAACCTTTCAACCTTCCTTATATTTCTTCATAAAAATAAGCCATTTTTTCATCGGCATCATCCCATGTATAGATTTTTTTCTTTCTGTTGATCCGGTAGAAATTAAGGAGGGCAAAATCACCGGCGCACATTGTGGTATGAACAAAAAGAAATAGTGACAAACTCCATTTCCATAAACCCGGGATAACAAAGATTAGAAAAAGCAAGACTATTGTTATTAAGAGGAAAGGTATAAGTGCAATTATCCTGAATTGTCTTGCCGTAACAACATAACGGTGAGCAGTAACATAGAAAATATACTGTTTAAGGTCCATCCCTGCCCTTATATTTCTTGCGCCTGCAAGGAATAGCGGTATAACATGAAGGAATTCATGAACAGGAACTGATATAAGAGGAAATATTATAAGCCCTAACATGGAGTGTAACAATATATTCTTATATAGGTAGTATCCGGCAATATTGAATCTTACTGTAACGGCGATGCTGAGGAATATGATACATGTTGACCAGAAAAGGAGAATTGTACCTGATTTACGCCTGAGATAATCAAGGACAAAACTTACCAGATCACTGTAGGGTACTGCAAGTATCTGTCTGTATTTTGACTGATCCTCAAGATCTTCAACCTTCAGGGCCATAAATAGAAGCTTTTCTCAAATTTAGCTTTTTGAGAAAGCTTATCAAAGAAAACGATAATAAAAGAAACCGGTTATTCGCAGATTACTCTGGAAGATTTAATCTTTCTGCTATTTCTATAAAACGCGGTTCATTAAACAGGGATTTTAAATAGAAATCAGCTTTCATCCAGGGTATAAAATCCCCGCGGTTATTATATACTATTTCAAGGCAATCAATGGCCTTATCCTTTTCACCCAGTACGGAATATGTTTCAGCAAGGCCCCATGCGTACCACCAGTAGTTACGGTTTTTCTCCATTTCGGCAACAACTTCCAGTGCTTTTTCTTTTTGATCTGCACGGGCATAGGCAATAGCAAGGCCGCTTTCATATCCCGGACTTATTGCCAGTCCCTTTTTATGAGTCTCTATTGCTTCATAATACATCCCCATTTCTGCATATGCCGATCCAAGTAGATAGAAGGCAAGTGTACTGTCAGACTGAAGTTCGAGCAGCTTTTGTGCTTCCGTAACTGCATCTTCGAATCGTCCGAAAAAGAGATATAACCAGGAGAGATAACCCTGGCTGACCTGATCTATAGGATCAATTTCAACGGCTTTTTTCATCTCAGCTGCAGCCTCATCAATTTTTCCGAGCAAAGCAAGATACCATCCGTATGTGTAATGGGCTGATGGTATATTCGGGTTAATTTCCAATGCCCGTTTTATAGATTTTTCAACAGCAGGGAAATCCCACTCAGTATAAAGGTATTTTTCGGCAAGTACTACATGAGCATCAGCAAGTGTTGAATCAAGGGAAAGGGCTTTCAGAGCATAGCTCTTTGATCTGGATGCAGCATCCTCTGATACAGGTGAAGTATGACCGGCAGTACTGTATCCTATAGCAAGCCCCAGATAGGGCAGAGGATCTGCCGGATCAATCTCAATAGCTTCATTAAAGCATTTTAATCCTTTTTCAAAATCCTCAGATGTTCTTTTATTCATATAATATATTCCTCTGTCATAGAGCTTAAGGATCTCCGGGTCATGCTCCATCTTACTGGCTAGTTTCTTCTCATCCCGGGGTAATATATTTATTTGGATTCCATCCATTATACGATGTATTATCTCATTATAAATGGTGGTGATATTGTCCCAGCTCTGGTTAAATGTAGAACTCCAGATATATTTTTCAACCGGGAAAGCCTCAATCAACCTGACCTCGATCTGAAGATTTTCTTCAGTTCCTTTTATTGATGATTCAATTATATTATTGACACTCAGTTTTTTTGCAATTTGCTGTACTGGTTCTTCGCTATTCCTGAACTGCAATGTTGACGATCGGGGTCTGACAATCAGGTTACTCAACTGACCTAACTGTCCGCATAAAGCATCCTGTATTCCATATGCAATGTAATCGAGCTCAGGATTACCTGTGAAATTGGAAACAGGCAATACAGCAACAGCTTTCTTAATTAAATTCCCTGATGATAAGCCCTGCTTTGTCTTCTGGAATAATTTTGGTATAAATATGATTAATACAACAATGACCAGTAATCCGAAAATTGCAGAGGCTATGTATTTCCCGGGAATCCTCTTTGGCGGTGCAAATGCTTCAGCAACTGATTGAGGGGCACTCTCCTCAATAAAGCCTGATTGAGCCCTCGTCTGGTATGATTTTGTTGCTCTCTTTTTTTCATCGGGATGCAGACCATATATTATATCTTTTACTGCATTCGCTACTTTATTGATCTGATCGCGGTAAAATGTTTTATTAAGGTTCTTATCCGGATTATCAGTTGGTTTAAGAGGCCTGTTAACACCTGCACTTGAATATATGAAATCAATAGAACGGAGCCTGGAGCCAAGTTCATTCTCAAGTAATTCCGTGTCAGAAGCATCAAGTTCATGAATCTTCACAGGAATGATCCTGCTGCAAACATTGCTGCTAGCCAGTCTTACATCCCTGCCAAGAGAGTCTGATTGAGCCATTTTGTTGAATGCAACTAACTCATGTTCCCAGGCAAAACTATTTGGATCACAATAGGTTTGTGAAATAATCGGAATAAAAATTACCGATTTTAGCTTTAACTCAAGACTCTTATCAACATTATGAATCTCAAGCAATCCATCATGGGGATTTTCATCAAAGTAGACTGAAACATCCTCTTTGAATGTGGCATCCAATTCTCTTTTAAGGTGATCAGTAAATTCGGTTACCCAACCGTCATACTTGTTGTCTTTCTGGCGATAACTGATAAAAATATCATACTCATAACCAGGAATAATACTAGCCATAACTGACAGATTTTTTAAATTATAAAACCAAATTTAAACTATAATTGGACCAAAGTCAACATGTATTAAATAAGAAATAGGTAAACCGCCTTATATTAAGGATTTATATCTGAAATTTGTGACATATCTCACATTTTATCCTGTAGGGTTAGGCTCATAAAACTCTACTGATCATTATATGAGAAAATTTAATAAATAAGTACCCGGTAATTTAAATGGCCCGTTATTTGATAACTTTGCATAAGATATTTTTTTCGGTGAAACTGCTAATACAAATATTGCTACTTCTGTTTTTGTTTATTTCTACTTCAGGACAGGCTGATACAACAAAGACATTTCCTGATACAGCTCAGAACAGGATTTACCTGTTGCAGAAAGTAAAAAGAAATGGAGAGGTTTTACCTGAAATTGAAATTAAGGAGGTAGTGGTTCTTGGCTACCGGGGTAATAGTGAAAGAAGGAGACAGTCGGAATTCAGAAGGTATGAAAGGCTTGTATATAATCTGAAAAAGGTATATCCATATGCTATTATTGTAAGAGAAAAGCTGGCAAATGTAAATGGAGAACTTGCATTAATAGGTGATGAAAGGGGAAGAAAAGACTACATAAAAAATGTTGAGAAAGATGTTTTGGGGGAATATGAGGATGATATCAGAAATATGACATTTACCCAGGGAAAATTACTGATCAAACTAATTGACAGGGAAACATATAATACTTCATATGACCTGATACGGCAGTACCGGGGATTTATAAGTGCTGCATTCTGGCAGGGTATTGCACGTATATTCGGCACAAACCTGAAGGCGGAATATGATCCTTACGGTGAAGATATTCTGATTGAGCTGATAATCCAGGATATACAGGCAGGATTATTGTGATTCATTTTAGTATGACGGGAAAGAAAGTAAAAAGAATTTTTATCGGAATAAAAATTGAACCTGAGGGAACATTAATAAGGATGATCTCCTCCCTGAAATCTGCACTGACAAATGATAAGATAAAATGGGTTGATATGGTAAATATACATATCACATTAGCTTTTCTTGGTGATACTGAAGTGGACAGGATAAAAGATTTGGGAATGATGCTTAAGAAGGTGTGCCGGGGATTTGGACAAATAAGTTTTAACCTTTCAGGAACAGGTCTCTTTAAGAATATAAGGGATCCGCGTGTAATATGGACCGGTATTGATAATACAAAAGAGCTCAGGGAACTTAACTGCCTTGTAGTAAGAGGATTAAAGGATCTGGAATTTAATATTGAAAACAGACCCTTCAAGCCTCATTTAACAATAGGAAGGATAAAACTGATTAAAGATAAGGACCTGCTGCAAACTACTCTGGAACGATACCATGATATGACATTTCAAACTGTGAAAGTTACTGAAGTTATCCTTTTTGAGAGTATCCTCAGATCTTCAGGTCCGGAATATAAACCACTGCAGATTTTTAGCTTATTATAGCAGTGTTCCCTGATTGTTCTGACTGATATAACTGAAAGAGAACAATATTTTCGACCCAGACACCTCTGCCTATAATCTTTTTTACCGGCTGAAACTAAAATTTTATTATTCTGTGAAAAGCTTCATGTATCTGGTTGAACAATTTTCCTATTTTTGTTTTTTGCATTTAATAATGAGAACTGACCATCCAGATGACTCCTTTGAAGCTAAAGGAAAACGAAAAAAGCTCGTTGATGAGCTCCGGAGAAAAGGTATAAGTGATAAGGAGGTATTGAGGGCTATAGGAACAATCCCCCGGCATATTTTTATGGATCCTGCCTTTTTGAATCATGCTTATGTTGATAAAGCTTTTCCAATAAGATCAGGTCAGACAATTTCTCAACCTTATACAGTTGCAATCCAAACCTCATTGCTGCAGGTAAAAAAAAGAGATAAGATTCTTGAAATAGGTACAGGATCAGGTTACCAGGCAGCAATTCTTGCTGAGATGGGAGTAAAAGTATATACAATTGAGCGTTTCAGGGAACTTTTTCTTAAAGCACAGGAGAAACTAACTTCTCTTGGCTATTCTGCTGAATTCTTCTTTGGTGACGGTTATGAAGGCAAGCCCCAATACGGCCCCTTCGACGGTATATTAATTACAGCAGCAGCAGAAGAAGTACCTGAAACCCTTTTGAAACAACTAAAAATTGGAGGCAAACTGGTTGTCCCTCTTGGAGGAGGGGGATCACAGGTGATGACCCTGGTTCAAAGGACAGGTGAAGAGACTTATGATTATTCCTCACATGGACTATTTGCTTTTGTACCAATGCTTAAAGGAAAAGTAACCGGATAATTAATTGAGATGGAAATATCGAAACTTGTCTTTTCTCCTATTGAAGTCAATACGTATATACTTTCTGATAAAGAGGGTAAATGCGCTGTAATTGATTGTGGATGCTATGATGAAGCAGAATTTGAAGAACTTGATTATCTTATAAGACACAGAAATCTTGAACCTGTACTGCTTCTTAATACACACTGTCATCTTGATCATATCTTTGGTAACAGGATGTTTCTTAAAAAATATAATCTTGGATCCTGGTATCATGCTGATGAAGAACTGAATATTAAAAGTGCAGAAAAGCATGCTATGTTTTTTGGCCTGTCAATAGAAACACCACCTGAACCTGCAGGTTATTTATCCGATAACCAGTTGATATCATTCGGTTCAGAAAAATTGCTGGCGTTACATGTCCCCGGGCATGCGCCGGGCAGCCTGGCTTTTTATGGTGAGAAAGATGGTGTTGTTTTTACCGGTGATGCTCTTTTTCGTAGGAGTATTGGCAGAAGCGATATACCAGGCGGTAATCATGAAACACTAATTGAAAGCATTAAGGAAAAGCTGTTTACTCTTCCACCCGGAACAATAGTCTACCCCGGGCATGGAGAGGCAACAACTATTGAGAATGAAATCAATAATAATCCCTATTTTAAGTAAAATAAATGCCTGATAATTTTAAAGTAGATTCAATAATTGATCATTCACATTTGTACTTTTAAAAGTGAAGAATAACTAAAAAAACTTATATAAATGGCTATTGACAAATATGTAAACCGCCATAATGGACCACGCCATTATGAATTACCAAAGATGCTGGAGGTTATCGGTGTGGAATCCCTGGAGGAGTTAATTGATAAGAGTGTGCCTGGAAAAATAAGATTGCCGAAGCCTTTAGAGCTTCCTGAAGCTATGGGTGAATATGAATACCTGAATCATATCAGAGAAATAGGGGCAAAAAATCAAATTTATCGTTCATTCATCGGCCAGGGGTACTATCGCGTAGCATTATTATCGGTTATTATCCGGAATGTCCTGGAGAATCCGTCCTGGTATACATCTTATACTCCCTACCAGGCAGAAATATCACAGGGACGCCTTGAAGCTTTGTTAAATTTCCAGACAATGGTAATTGAGCTGACCGGAATGGAAATAGCAAATGCATCGCTTCTTGATGAGGCCACAGCAGCAGCTGAAGCAATGATAATGATGTACAATGCACGGTCAAGGGCTGCAGTCAAAGCTGGTGCAAACAGATTTTTTATCGATGAGGATCTCTTCATTCAAACAGTTGAGGTGATTAAAACACGTTCTAAACCTATTGGTATTGAGCTTGTTACAGGAGAATATAATAAAGCTGTTTTTGATGAAACATTTTTCGGTGCTTTTGTTCAGTATCCTGGAGCATCCGGACAAATCCGGGATTACAGTGAATTTACGGCTAAAGTACATGGAGCAGGAGCCCTTGTGGGCGTCGCAGCCGATCTGATGAGCCTTGCCCTTCTCATTCCACCCGGTGAATGGGGAGCAGATATTGTTGTGGGATCAAATCAGAGATTCGGGCTGCCAATGAGTTTCGGCGGACCACATGCCGGGTATTTTGCCACAAAAGATGAACTGAAACGCAGCATGCCGGGAAGAATTATCGGGGTATCAGTTGACGCACAGGGAAATACGGCCCTGCGAATGGCGCTCCAGACAAGAGAACAACATATTAAACGCGAACGGGCCACATCAAATATATGTACCGCCCAGGCGCTGCTGGCAACAATGAGCGGGATGTATGCACAGTACCATGGCCCGGAAGGACTTAAGAGAATAGCAACACATATCAACAGGTCAGCATGTACTCTGGCCTGCTCACTGAAAAGGCTGGGTTATGAACAGTTAAACAGTATGTTCTTTGATACAGTAAGGATAAAGGCGGATGATGTAAAAACTATTAAAAGCCTCTCAGAAGATAATGAAATAAATTTCTTCTACCCTGATAATAATACAGTAAGCATAAGCACTGATGAAGTTACCTCTTTCCGGGAAATAAACAGTATCCTTGAGATCTTTGCAAAAGTTGCAGGCAAAACCCATGAACCGGTAGATTCCTATTGCGAATGCCAGCCAATTGAAGATAAATACAATAGAAAATCTGAATTTCTCAAGGGAGCCGCCTTCAATAGTTATCATAGTGAGACTGAGATGATGCGGTATATAAAAATTCTTGAAAGAAAGGATTTCTCTCTTACTCACAGTATGATATCACTTGGATCCTGCACAATGAAGCTGAATCCCGCCACATCTATGTTTGCAATGAGCTGGCCTGAATTTGGAAATATTCATCCTTTTGTTCCGGGGAATCAGGTCGCAGGATATTACCAGCTTATGAATGAACTTGGTAACGCTTTAAAGGAGATAACCGGTTTTCCATCAGTCTCTTTTCAGCCAAACTCAGGAGCTGCAGGAGAATATGCAGGATTAATGGTTATCAGGGAATATCATCTTAGCCGTGGAGAATCTCAGAGAAATGTTGTTCTGATCCCATCTTCTGCACATGGAACAAATCCGGCAAGTGCCGTCATGGCAGGCATGCAGGTGGTAGTCATTGATTGCGATGACAGAGGAAATATAAATATTGAGGATCTTAAGAAAAAGGCCGAAGAGAATAAGGATAAACTGGCTGCATTTATGATTACCTATCCTTCAACACATGGTGTTTTTGAAGAGGGTGTGGTTGAAATGACAGAGATAATTCATTCAAGAGGAGGTATGGTGTATATGGATGGCGCAAATATGAACGCACAGGTGGGTCTTACCAGTCCCGGATATATTGGAGCTGACATATGCCACCTTAATCTTCATAAGACATTTGCAATACCTCATGGGGGTGGCGGCCCCGGGATGGGACCAATACTTGCAAACGACAAACTGGCGCCATTTCTGCCCGGTCATCCACTGGTAAAGACTGGCGGAGACAAAGCTGTAACAGCTGTAGCTTCAGCTCCATTCGGGAGCGCCCATGTTCTTACAATATCTCACGCTTATGTACTTATGATGGGGCCCGACGGACTTACTGAGGCAACAAAATTTGCTATCCTTAACGCAAATTATATCTCATCGTCTCTTAAAAACTGGTATAAAACTCTTTATACCGGAACTTCCGGATATGTGGCACATGAACTTATTCTTGACTGCAGGCAATTTAAAGCTGAAGCTGGTATAACTGAAGCAGATATCGCTAAACGTCTTATGGACTATGGTTTCCATGCACCAACACTTTCATTCCCGGTACATGGTACATTAATGGTGGAACCCACTGAATCTGAATCACTAAGAGAACTTGATAAATTTATTGATGCAATGAAACTGATCTGGAACGAGATACAGGAGATAACTGAGGGTAAAGCTGACAAAAATGATAATGTACTGCATAATGCTCCACATACAGTCAGGGTCATTACCTCGGATGTGTGGAACCATAATTATAACCGTCAAAAAGCAGCATTTCCGGCCGGCTGGATAACAGAAAACAAATTGTGGCCCTCAACAGGTCGTGTGGATGATGGTTATGGTGATCGTAACCTGATCTGTACCTGTGATCCGATAGATTCATACAGGCTGGAGAAATTGAAATTCTGAACAGCAGGAACAGGCAAAAATAAATTGTTATTGCAGTAATAATTTATATAATTTAGCAGGTAAATTATTTCAAGTTAGCCTATTGTAAATGCTATGCGTAATTCTTCATGGGATGATCTAATAAAAATGACTGAAGGGGAGAAGCTGAATTATCAACCTACAGGGTTTATCATTGATAGTCCCTGGATACCAAGCTGGTATGGTATTTCAAAGATTGATTACTATACTTCGGATGAGCTATGGATAAAAGCTAACCTTAAGGTAGCAGAGACATTTCCCGACACATGGTTTATGCCGGGATTCTGGTCAGAATATGGCATGTGCACCGAACCATCAGCTTTCGGATCCAGGATGATATTCCCCCGGAATGAGTTTCCTCATGCTGAAAAACTTCTTTCAGACGATTACGATTCACTGCCTCAACCAAATGTTAAAACCGACGGATTGCTGCCATTTATGATCAACAGACTCAGGAACAATGAAAAAGCAATCAGGGAAGCACAACATCAGATAAGGTTTGCTGTTGCCAGGGGACCATTTAACATAGCAAGCTTCCTCATGGGTACTACTGAGTTTATGATGGCTCTTGCACTTGATTCTGAGGGTATTCAAAGACTTCTTAACAAGATCACTGATTTTATCTGCGACTGGTTAAATTGGCAGAGAGAATGCTTTCCGTCAATAGATGGAGTACTTTTACTCGACGATATCATTGGTTTTGTAGGAGAGAATGAATTCAAAGAGTATGTGATTCCCAGCCTTAAGAAAATATTTGAAGTCACAGGCGCTAAAATAAGGTTTCTTCATAATGATGCCGAAGGATTGATCACAGCCCGTTATCTCAGGAATATGGGGGTTAATATGTTTAATTTTTCATTTAATCATTCAATAGGCGAAATCAGAAACATTACAGGTCCAGAAGTAATTCTGGTTGGAAATATACCACCGAGAGATGTGATGGCTTCCGGAATACCCGAAGAGGTTGAAAATGCTGTAATGAAAGCATTTGATGAGATAGACAACCATGATAATATCATCTGGTCAGTAGGAGGAGGGATGGCTCCTGACACAATGGATGAAAATATACACACATTTATAAAAACTGTTAACAGAAACTCACAAAAGAAATAAAAAGCTTGATTTCATTCATATAAATAGTTGAAAATGAAAAGGATGTTTTTAATAATTCTCCCGGCTCTTATCCTTGTATCATGTGGAAGAGGTGACGAAAAAAAATCTAAAGATACCATGCAAAAGAATTATCCGGTGCACCTGATTACCGTTGATCCGGGACATTTTCATGCAGCCCTGGTTCAGAAAATAATGTACGGGGAAATATCTCCCGATATATACGTCTACGCCCCTGAAGGTCCTGATTGCCAGCAACATTTAGAAAGGATCAATTCCTATAATAACCGTAAGGATAATCCTACAAACTGGAATGAGATAGTATATACAGGTAAAGATTTTCTTGAGAAAATGCTGGAGGATAAACCCGGTAATGTGGTAGTGTTATCGGGTAATAATGAGAAAAAGGATGAGTACATACTGAGATCCCTGGATGCAGGCCTTAATGTACTTGCCGATAAGCCGTTGATTATTCATCCCGAGGATTTTATTCTTCTGGAGGAGGCCTTCTTTCTGGCAAATGATAAAGATGTTCTTCTTTATGATATTATGACAGAAAGATATGAGGTGACAACAATACTCCAGAAACTGCTCTCATCTGAGGAGGAGATCTTCGGAAACCT
>CAZDOM010000071.1:0-15407 GCA_964507015.1 uncultured Rikenellaceae bacterium
CACCTGACCCCCCAACCCCCCTGACCACTTGATCACCTGACCCCCCAACCCCCCTGACCACTTGATCACCTGACCCCCCAACCCCCCTAAAGGGGGGCTATAAACCCATGTAATATGTTATTTAGTAATTTGGGTTTTGAGCCCCCTTTAGGGGGTGTCGCGAAGCGACGGGGGTTAAAATGATGCTTTAACGATCCGCGCAATATTATCTGAACGCCCGAGTGTATAGTAGTGTAATCCCGGAGCACCCTCTTTGATTAGCTCTTTCGACTGTATGGTCGTCCACTCTATTCCAACTTCCCTGGCATCTTTATCGGTTTTGCATTTACGTATTTCAGAAACAAGATCATTCGGAACATCAATATGAAAGGTCTGGGGTAAAAGATTTATATCATTAAGATTTGAAATAGGTTTAAGTCCGGCAACTATAGGCACATTAATTCCGGCTTTTCTGCATTCATCCCTGAATTTAAAATACTTATTATTATCAAAAAACATTTGAGTGACAATATAACTGGCTCCGGAATCAACTTTTTGTTTCAGGTATTCGAGATCGGTTTGTATGTTGGGAGCTTCATTATGTTTTTCGGGATAACCTGCCACACCAACACAAAAGTGTGTTTGTGTAGTGTCAATAAGGGTCTCTTCAAGATATTTCCCGTGATTCATGTCGATAATCTGCTTAACTAACTCATAAGTATGTGGATGACCCTCCTTCTCAGGTATGAATGTTTTTGTACCCCTTTGCGGATCACCGCGCAGGGCAAGGACATCATCAATTCCCAGAAAATTCATTTCAATTAGAACATTTTCTGTTTCCTCTTTGGTAAAACCCCCACATAAAATATGTGGTACAACAGTAATATTATATTTGTATTTTACTGCGGCAGCCAGTGCTATAGTACCGGGTCTCAGCCTTATCACCCTTTTTTCCAGAAGACCATCAGGTCTCTCCCTGAAGGTTATCTCATTACGGTGTGTTGTGAAATTTATATATGCAGGTTGAAATTCAATAAGCCTGTCAATTGCTTTATAGACCCTTTCTATACTGTGACCCTTGAGTGGAGGTAACAGTTCGAATGTGAAAAGAGCCCTTTTGGAATTATTGATCTTATCTATTACACTCATTGTTAGTATATTATAAATTAGGCGCCAGCCACCTGGCGGCTTCATCAACAGATATGTTTTTTCTTAAAGCATAATCTTTAAGCTGATCCTGACCAATCTTCCCGATATTAAAATAGGATGAATCAGGGTGTGAGAATATATATCCACTCACCGAGGCAGAGGGGATCATTGCAAAATTCTCTGTCAGTTTTACTCCTATTGCCTTCTCAGCATTGAGGATATCAAAGAGAGTTCGTTTTTCGGAATGGTCGGGACAGGCAGGATAACCGGGTGCAGGCCTGATACCGGTATACCTGGTTGCCAGAATCTCCTCCATTGTAAGATTTTCATCTTTGGAATATCCCCAGTATTCCTTACGGATCTTTTCATGCAGCCACTCTGCTGTTGCTTCAGCGATACGATCACTTAATACACGGATCATTATTGTTGCATAGTCATCATCCTTATAATCTTTTAGTATTTCGTCATCAACATGAGCTGTCACAACAAAAAGTCCTATGTTATCAGTCCTGCCTGTTGATACAGGTGCAATATAGTCGGCAAGTGAAAGATTTGGAATTCCTTTTTCTTTCTGCTCCTGGTTTCTCAGGAACCTCAATATCGCATCAGACTTATCTTTTCCTACTTTAAAGTGTTTATCCTTCGTTAGCGGGAGGTCTCCAGATATGTGGACATCATTACCGTCAGAAACAGCAGGATATAAACCAAACAGAGCCTTTGCAGTAATGATCTTCCTCCTGATTATTTCATCGAAATAATATTGTGCATCATCGAACAATTTCTTTGCTTCGCTGCCTTTAACGGGGTCGTTGAAGATCGCCGGATATTTACCTGTCAGTTTCCATGCAAAAAAGAAAAATGTCCAGTCGATATATTTAACCAGCTCAACCAGATCAATATTATTTAACACATGGCATCCCGGGTTTAGTGGTTTAAAAATATTTATGCTGTTCCAGTCTGTTGAAAGTCTGTTTTCCCTTGCCTCTGTTATTGTAAGAAGATTCCGTTTTATACTTCTTGCATGATGGTCTTCCTTTATTTTAAGGTATTTATGTTTAATTGAAGATGCATACTGAACATTATCTTTACCAAGAAGAGATGTAATGATTCCTGCTGCCTTTGAAGCATCTTTAACATGGATCACCGGACCGGAATAGGAGGGTGCTATTTTAACGGCGGCATGTATTTCAGATGTTGTTGCTCCTCCAATAAGAAGAGGGATAGTCTGTTTTCTTCGCTCCATTTCAGAAGCAACATGTACCATTTCCTCCAGTGAAGGTGTAATTAGTCCGCTCAGGCCAATAAAATCTGCTTTTTCTTTTATAGCTGTATCAATGATCTTATCTGAAGGTACCATAACACCAAGGTCAATTACCTCGTAGTTATTACATGATAAAACCACCCCGACAATATTTTTGCCTATGTCATGAACATCTCCCTTTACTGTTGCAAGAAGTATCCTGCCGGCTGTTTTTTTCTTTTCATTTTCACTTTCCTTTTCTATATAGGGAGCCAGTTTCAATACTGCTTTTTTCATTACACGGGCGCTCTTGACCACTTGTGGAAGAAACATTTTCCCTGATCCGAATAGATCTCCCACCTCATTCATCCCTCCCATAAGAGGTCCTTCAATTAACTCGATGGATCTTGAGAAAAGAGCGCGTGCCTCCTCAACATCCTGTTCAATAAATTCATCAAGCCCTCTTATCAGGGAATGTTTGATACGGTCGACCACAGGCTGGGACCTCCATGCATCACTTTTTTCCTCTATCCTTGTATCGTTTCTGAGGTTTTCAGCAAATTTTATAAGCCGCTCAGTAGCCTCTTTTCTGCGGTTCAAAACCACATCTTCAGTAAGTTGAAGCAGATCAGGAGGTATTTCGCTGTAAACCTGCAACATACCCGGGTTTACGATACCCATGTCAAGACCTGCCTTTATGGCATGGAACAGGAATACTGAATGCATTGCCTCGCGAACCCTGTCAATACCCCTGAACGAGAATGACAGATTGCTGATACCCCCGCTTACTTTTGCATAAGGCAGGTTTTGTTTTATCCATTCTGTTGCCCGGATAAAATTTACAGCATAATTATTATGTTCTTCCATCCCGGTGGCAATTGCAAGAACATTTGGATCAAAAATCAGATCTTCAGGCGGGAATCCAAGATTATCGACAAGAAGGTGATAGGATCTTTCTGCAACCTCAATTCTTTTTTCAAATGTATCGGCCTGTCCTTTTTCGTCAAAAAGCATTACTACCGCTGCTGCTCCATATTTTCTAAGCAGACCGGCACGCTGAAGGAATATCTCTTCTCCCTCCTTAAGGCTTATGGAATTGACTACTGATTTCCCCTGGATACATTTCAGTGCTGATTCTATTACATTCCATTGCGAAGAATCTATCATTAATGGCAACCTGGCAATATCGGGTTCAGACATTATAAGATTTACAAATTTCACCATTGCTTTTTCCGAATCGAGCATTGCCTCATCCATACAAATGTCAATGATCTGTGCTCCACCTTCAACCTGGTTTCGGGCAATAAACAGTGCTTCGCTGTAATTTTCTTCCTGGATCAGCCTGGCAAATTTCCTTGAACCTGAAACATTGGTTCTTTCACCAATATTCACAAAATTGGTTTCAGGAGTTATTGTCAATGCTTCAAGTCCGCTGAGTCTTGTATACCTGGTTATTAAAGGTTTTTTCCTCGGGGGGTATTTCCCGGCCTTTTCTGCTATTTTACTTATATGAAGAGGTGTAGTACCGCAACAACCTCCGATAATATTCACCCAGCCCTCTTTCATGAATTCCTCTGTTACAGAGGCCATATATTCTGCTGACTGGTCATACTCACCAAACTGATTCGGAAGCCCGGCATTAGGATGTACAGAAAGATAAAAACCTGATTTTGAAGATAATTCCTCCACAAAAGGTCTCAACTGGTCTGCCCCGAGAGCACAGTTAAGTCCAACACTGAAAAGAGAAAAGTGGGATATTGAAACAAGAAAGGCTTCAAGGGTTTGTCCTGTAAGAGTTCTGCCGCTGGCATCGGTAATTGTTACCGAGACCATGACAGGTAATTTGATTTTCTTTTCCTCAAAAACTGAATCAATTGCAAAAAGAGCAGCTTTGCAATTCAAAACATCAAAAACTGTTTCGACCAGCAGGATATCAGCTCCTCCGTCTATAAGACCTGCAGCCTGTTCGGAATATGCCTTAACCAGTTCATCAAACGTGACAGAACGAGCTCCGGGATCATTTACATCCGCCGACATTGAGGCGGTACGGTTGGTTGGTCCCAAAGTACCTGCTATAAAGTGCTTATGATCTTCCTGTGAATTCTCAAATAGTTCAATAGCCTTCCCGGCCAGTATGGCAGACTGAAAATTAATTTCATAAGCAAGCTCCTCCATGCCATAATCCGACATGGATATCCTGTTTGCATTAAAGGTATTGGTGGTAATAATATCTGCTCCTGCCTCAAGATAGCCCTTATGGATCTTACTTATTACTTCTGGTTTTGTAAGTGACAGCAGGTCATTATTCCCTTTTTGAGATTTACGATGATCCTTGAATCTCTCTCCCCTGTAGTCAGCTTCCTGAAGCTTTTGTTTCTGGATCATCGTACCCATGGCACCGTCAAGTACCAGGATACGTTTACGGATAATATTTTCTAATGATGAATTCATTTTTTGTTTCTTCTTTTTTCTTCAAGAATTAACCTCTCTCCTTTATCATCTTACGTCATCCCCGAATTTCTTGATTTTTTGGATAATAGCCCCTCCCTCTCCGGGGGAGGGGTTGGGGAGGGGTAATTAGTAGAAGGGTTTAGTAAGGGGTGTCAATTTATCCCCTTTCTTCCCGTATTTACAATAAAAACATCCATCTTTTGAAGTTGTTCTCTCAATTTATATAATCTTTCAAGATTAACAATCCCGATAGCATATTTATAAGATCTGCCGCAAAAGTATTCCGAGACTTCTTCAAAACCAAACAAATCCCTGTCCTTTTCACTGTTGTACCTCAGATAAATCTCGATTCGGTAATTACGGGTATAGTCTGTAACTGTTCCCTGCATGTACTTTTTATATTCATATTTGTAACCGTATGAATTAGCTGAAATATCCGATAATACTGCACTTCCTGTGGCATGGCCTCCTGCACCCTTTCCTGAGAAAAATTGTTTGTCGGCAAATGCAGCTTCTGTAATTACTCCATTGTATTCATAATCAACATTATAAAGATATTTATCTGATGAAATGAATCTTGGAAGGACAAAGCTTGTGATAGTATTTTCATTGGTTTTACCAACAAAAGGAACCAGTTTGATTTTCAGACCTTTTTCCCTGGCATACTGGATATCAAATTTTGAAATATTCCTTATACCATAATGAAACACTTCTGACGGATCAAGGAACAGTCCGTAAGCATGGCCTGTTATTATACAAAGCTTATACTTCGGATCCCATCCGTCAACATCAAGTGACGGATCTGATTCGGCAAATCCCTTTTCCCCGGCCTCGTTGAGGGCTATATCATAGCTGATACCCTGGTTATGCATCAATGTAAGAACATAATTGGTTGTACCGTTGAGGATACCTCTTAAGGAGTATAAAAGTTCATTATCATAATACTCCTCCAGGTTTCTTATAATAGGTATACTTGCACCTGCTGAAGCTTCATACAGGAGAGACACCTTGTACTTTCCCTGCATTTCCACAAGCTCCCTGAAGTGACTTGCAACCATAACCTTATTGGCTGTGACAACATTCTTACCTTTTTTCATTGCCGTTGTCACTATTTCATAAGCAGCATCGGCATCATCAATAAGTTCCACGACAAGATTTATTGAAGGATCATTAAGGATATCATTTTTATTGAAGGTAAAATATGACATCGGTATTCTTCTCTTTTTCTTCCTGTCCTTGACACATATTCTTACTATGTCGGCTTTAAAGCCTTTACTGCTATTCAAAACATCGTGTAATCCCTGACCGACGCATCCATAGCCGAACATTCCTATTTTTAGTTTTTCTCTTGTCATCTGTTTATAAGTTAGAATTTTTCCTCCAGAATTGCCTGACGACATCAGTAACAGTCTCTGTTTCTATCAGGAAACCGTCGTGTCCGTAAGTTGAATCTATTTCAATATACTCTGCATTATTTGTATGTGCCGTGATAAATTTTTGATCTTCAGTCGGAAAGAGTATATCCGATTTTATTCCCACGCAAAGAACCTCTGCAGTTATTCTTTTAAGAGCATTAACAATTCCTGCTCTTCCTCTTCCAAGGTTATGCGTATCTGACAGTGCAGTCAGGCACCAGTAGGAGTATGGATTAAATCTTTTTACCAGTTTTTCGCCCTGGTATTCCTGGTATGAAGCAGCTTTAAACCCGGTAAGTTTTTCATCATCATCTTCCTTTTGTGTCTGGTTATAAGCTGCCATGGTCCTGTAGCTTATCAGTGCTATCGACCTTGCCGCTTTTAATCCTTTTTTACCTCCATCAGGATCACCAGATGTAAATGTCTGATCTGCCTGCATGGCAAGACGCATTGATTCGCTGAATGCCAGGGCCCATGGAGTCTGTTTGGTCCCGGAAGCCAGGACAATGAGTCGCTGTATCAGTTGAGGAAACATGATACTGTACTCAAGAGCCTGGTATCCACCTATTGAAGCACCGATTATTGTATGTATCTTTTTTATTCCCAGGGTGTTCCTCAGTATTTCGTGTACGTTTACCAGATCCCTTACAGTTATCAGCGGGAAGCTGTGAAGCCATTGTTTCCCTGTTTCCGGATTAACAGATGCAGGACCTGTAGTACCATAACACGAACCAAGAACATTTGCACAGACAATAAAATATTTATCTGTATCAAATAGTAATCCCTTTCCAACCATCCCGGGCCACCATGCTTCAACATCAGAATTGGCAGTAAGTGCATGGCATATCCATATTATATTATCAGCTTCAGAATTTAGTTTTCCCCAGGTATGATATGCAATTTCAAGCGAGGGTAATATTGCTCCTGTTTCTGTAGTAAAGGGGTTATTATGTTTAAGTGTCTTCATTCAATTTATCTGTTTAAATGCCTGTTTAAAATCATAAATTATATCGTCGATATGCTCAAGACCTACTGATACTCTGAACATACCGGGTTCTACTCCTGCTTGTAGCTGCTCTTCTGCAGTCAACTGAGAATGAGTTGTTGCAGCAGGCTGAATTATTAATGTTTTTGCGTCTCCCACATTTGCCAGGTGGCTCACAAGTTCAAAGTGCTCTACCAGTCTGTCAGCTTGTTGTTTATTTGTTTTCAATACAAAACTCAGGACACTTCCGGCACCATTTGGCAGATATTTTTGTGCCAGCCCGTAATTTGGATTACCCGGTAACCCGGGATAGTTGACTTTCTCTACACAGGGTTGTTTTTCAAGCCATTGAGCCAGAGCCAGGGCGTTCTGAACATGCCTTTCCATCCGCAGGGAGAGTGTTTCAAGACCCTGTAACAGAAGGAAAGAGTTAAACGGACTGATAGCCGGACCGAGGTCTCGTAACCCTTCAACACGGGCTTTGACAATAAATGCTATGTTGCCCGTGGGTGAATTTTCTGAAAACTGTTTCCCGAATACCAGTCCGTGATACCCTTCAGAGGGTTCTGTAAAAACGGGGAAATTCCCGTTGTTCCAGTTAAAGGTACCGGCATCGACTATCACACCTCCCAGGCTGGTGCCATGTCCTCCTATCCATTTTGTGGCAGATTCCACAATAATATCTGCCCCATATCGAAAAGGCTTACATAAATATCCGCATGCACCGAAAGTATTATCCACTATAAGAGGAATTCCGTATTTTACCGCCAGCGATTTGAGAGCCTCAAAATCCGGAATATTGAAACCTGGATTTCCTATAGTCTCAACATAGACGGCTTTGGTTTTTTTGTCAATCAGAGTTTCAAAAGATGATGGTTCGAGATCTTTTGCAAACCTGGTTTCAATACCGAATCCTGCAAATGTCACTTTAAATTGATTATGAGTACCTCCGTAGAGGAAAGGCGAAGAGATAAAATTGTCACCCAGCCGGATAATGGTTGTAAGGGCAACAAGTTGAGCGGCATGTCCCGATGAAACTGCAAGTGCAGCAACTCCTCCTTCGAGTGCAGCTACCCTGTTCTCAAAGATTTCAGTAGTGGGATTCTGGATTCTTGTATAAATGTTTCCGGGTTCCGACAGGTTAAAGAGGTCGGCTGCATGCTTTGAATTCTTAAAGACATACGAAGAGGTCTGGTAAAGCGGAACAGCCCTCGCACCTGTTTCCTTATCCGGCTTATGACCGGCATGTATCTGTAATGTTTCGAAATGTATCCCTGGTTTTTTCATCTCTCGATGGATTAATATTATATTTATCCGGATACAGGTATACTTAACCTGTATCCTTAACAAAATGGTATTGTAGCAAAATGCAAGATTTCCGAAAAAGAATCTTTACCAGCACATGTCCATAGGCATGAGCAGCATCGTAAGATTGTTTCGGGTCAAATGAAATGTCTTCATTGTTTCCGTGTTTATTTTTATCATCTCCCGTATACTCGGGATTAGGTTTTGGCACCTTTATCCCGAGTACTCGGGATTGGTTGCCAGGGTTTCACAGAGCCTAATCTCTCCGCCCTTCTCAATAAAAATCAAACACCCTTAAAGGAAGGAATATTTGATTTGTGGGGTCAAAGATAAAAAGGAATTTTTAAAATGCAAAAAAAATATGCTGGCAAATCTTTTTAAGTCTCATGTACTCACCCCCAAACCCCCTATCTACTTCGTAAAGATGGGGATTATTGATAATCAGTATCAGGAATTTTATATATGTCTATGATTATATTTATACCCTCATTTTCCTTTACCTTATGGGGGTATACAATTAATATTAAATTGAATTTCTTATTTTTATAGTGTGGGAAATAATAATATGTCTCAATCCGGGAAATTTGATTTTAGGAAAATTAAAAGACATGCGCGGGAACTCAGGAAAAACATGACTGAATCCGAACGACTTTTATGGAGAGAATTAAAAGGAAGAAAATTATCTGGTTATAAGTTTTTGAGGCAGCATCCTATCCTGTACCAGGGGAATTTAAAAAGGTACAATTATTTTATTGCAGATTTCTATTGTAATGCAAAGAAAGTTGTGATCGAACTAGACGGGCCAATTCATATAGACTCAAAAGACTATGATCAATTCAGGGATTCAGAATTAAAGAAGCTCGGTATTCAAGTTATAAGAATCAGAAATGAAGAACTGGTAAATATGAAAAAAGTCCTTAATAGAATAAAGCTATCCTTAGACAATATAAACAGTTAGTTAACTAATTATAAAGATTAGCTCCCCCCTCTTTGCGCCAGCAGAGAGGGGGGCTGGGGGGGAGAGTACGTGTTAACTAAAAAGCAGAGAGAGGGGCCGGGAGTGGTGAATACATGGATCAGGATAGAGTATAAGAATAGATTATAAAGAATTACCTTACTTTTGTCTTAATAAAATAATTCAATCATGGATAACAATCTTTCAATCTATAACAGTCTCTCACGAAAAAAAGAACCGTTCAAACCGCTTCATCCTCCTTTTGTGGGTTTGTATGTCTGCGGTCCTACAGTATACAGCGATGCACATCTCGGTCATGCACGACCTGCTGTAACATTTGACCTGCTTTACCGTTACCTGCTTCATCTGGGATATAAAGTGCGTTATGTACGTAATATTACTGATGTGGGACATCTTGAGAATGATGCTGATGAAGGTGAGGATAAAATAGAAAAGAGAGCCCGGATTGAACATCTTGAACCAATGGAGGTAGTCCAGAAGTACATTAACAGATTCCTGGAAAATATGGAGCAGCTTAATACGCTTCATCCGGATATTGAACCAAGAGCTTCAGGCCATATAATTGAACAACAGGAGTTTATTAAGATACTACTTCAAAAGGGTTATGCATACGAAACAAATGGCTCGGTATATTTTGATGTGGAAAAATACAATGAGAAATATAACTACGGAAAATTGTCGGGACGGGTTCTTGAAGAGCTGCAGGTAAATACACGTAAACTTGAAGGACAGGATGAGAAACGGGGGCCTTTTGATTTTGCACTTTGGAAGAAAGCAACTCCCGGTCATCTTATGAAATGGCCGTCGCCATGGAGTGAAGGATATCCGGGCTGGCACCTTGAGTGTTCAACAATGAGTACAAAATATCTTGGTGAGGAGTTTGATATACATGGAGGTGGTATGGATCTGCAATTCCCTCACCATGAGTGTGAAATAGCACAATCAACGGCTGCCCTGGGGAAAGAGTCGGTGCGATACTGGATGCATAATAACATGATTACAATAAATGGTCAGAAGATGGCCCGTTCACTTAATAATTTCATCACTCTTGACCAGTTATTTGCCGGTGATCACCCCCTGCTCAAACAGGCTTATAGTCCTATGACAATAAGATTCTTCCTGCTTCAGGCTCATTATCGCAGCACTGTGGATTTTTCAAATGAAGCCCTGCAGGCAGCAGAAAAAGGTTTTCAGAAACTGATGAAGGCAAATGAAACACTGAAGAAGCTGAACCCCTCTCTGACATCAACCATCGATGTAAAAGCATTAAAACCGAAATGCTATGAAGCAATAAATGATGATCTTAACAGTCCGGTCCTTCTATCACATCTCTTTGAAGGCGTCAAATATATAAATTCAGTAAGTGATGGAACAGAAAAGCTAACAACCGGTGATATACAGTTCCTGAATGAACTTTTTGAATTATTTATTTTTAAAATACTTGGTCTTAAAAATGAAGAGACCGGAGGAGGTAAGGATAAGCTGACTGACGATCTCATGAAAATCATAATTGATTTAAGACAGGATGCCAAAGTAAAAAAGGAGTGGAGTGTTTCTGACAAGATACGGGAAGAGCTGAAAAGAGCAGGAATAGTACTGAAGGATATGAAAGATGGTGCTGAATGGGAGAGGGAGTGACTGACTCAGAGGTGGAAGCCCCCCTATGATCCCCCCAGAGGAGGGATGAGTCATTTAGCTTTGAAGAAAGATGGTCTGATGATTGGAAAAGAGAGAAAGGAACTTTTTAGAAAAGCCAGGAAATTAAGGAACAATATGACCAAAGCTGAAATAATTCTCTGGTCAAGAATAAGATCAAAGCAGATTGATGGTTATAAATTTAGACGGCAATATCCGGTTCTTAATTTTATCGCTGATTTTTACTGTCACGAACTGAAATTGATAATTGAGGTCGATGGCGAAATTCATTTTTTACCAGAACATTTAAAATCAGATAAATATCGCGATAATATGCTAAAGAATAATGGTTACAATGTTATTCATTTTAAAAATGATGAAATCGAGACAAACTTAAAAGGCTCATTATTAAAGATTAAATCCATGATCTCGGACATCTCTTCTTAATATCAGAATAAACAAGGGGATGGGGAAATGAAAGATAAAATTCAAAGGAATGATTTGTCCCCCTTTAAGGGGGACTACAGGGGGTCATCCTATATCTCTACCCCAATCTCAATTGGCTCAATCCCACTTGGCGGAACACACCCCGTTTGTCTTCAATCGATGACTAATACCGATACACTTGACACCAAAGCTTCTGTTGCCCAGTGTATAAAGATAATAGAAGCTGGTGCCGATTTTGTACGTCTGACAGCTCAGGGTGTAAGGGAAGCAAAAAACCTGGAGAATATTAAGAAGGAACTGAGGAAAGCAGGATTTGAAACACCGCTTATTGCAGATATTCACTTTAATCATGAAGCTGCTGAAACAGCTGCAAGGATCGTCGAAAAGATAAGGATCAATCCTGGTAATTATGCAGATAAACGGGCTTCGTTCAAAAAAGCTGAATTTACTGACAAAGAATACAGCGATGAACTGGAAAGAATACATCAAAAACTGGTTCCTCTTATTGATATCTGCAAACAGAACAATACGGTAATCCGGGTAGGTATAAATCACGGATCTCTTTCAGACCGTATTATGACCAGATATGGAAATACACCGAAGGGTATGGTACTTTCGGCTCTTGAATATATAAGTATATTCCGTTCAGAGAATTTTAACAACCTCGTACTCTCACTTAAATCATCTGATCCTGCAATTACCCTTGAAGCCAACAGGCTGCTAATCAGAATGATGAAGACAGGTGGAGTTGCGTACCCGTTACATCTGGGCATCACAGAAGCCGGTGAGGGTTCAGACGGGAAGATAAATTCTGCAGCGGGGGCAGGTGCATTACTTGCTGAAGGAATAGGAGATACTCTCAGGGTCTCATTAACAGGTGATCCTGAAAAGGAAATACCGGTAGCAAGAGAGATAATCAGCTTCCTGACAGGACCCCAAGGCCGGATAGCCTATCCCCTGAAAGAACAAGCCTTTGTAAAGCGGGATATCTTATACAAACCTGAAGTGATTACCTTCACCGATGGCAGGTTTTTCAGGGAAAACGGCGAACCCTATAAAGGTGAAATGCTCATTTTCAATTATAATACACCGCCACTTCTTTCTTCACGGCCGGGGAAGAAAATTATTCTTAATCCGATATTTTCAGAAGATGATACGGAAAAACTCGAAATTGATGCAGCAGCCCTGTTGGGAAGATATTTTATCCTCAGGCAGGCAGATGGGATATGTATTACAAACAGGGGAGCTGTACAAGGGGAAAAACTTAAAGAACTAGCTTTCTCAATCCTTCAGGTAACAGGAGCAAGGATTACAAAAAACCGTTATATTTCCTGTCCGACATGCGGTCGTACAAAATTTAACCTGTCCGCTGTGGTAAAGAAAGTAAAAGAGGCGACAAAGCATCTTAGCGGGTTGAAAATAGCAATTATGGGATGTATTGTCAATGGCCCCGGAGAGATGGCTGGTGCTGATTACGGATATGTAGGAGCCGGGGAGGGGAAAGTACATATTTACCGTGGCCTGACACCTGTGTTGAAAAATGTGCCGGAAGAGGATGCTGTTGATGAGTTGCTAAGGATTATTGAAGGAGATCAAAAAAGTATTTGATTAACAAAAGAACAAATCATGTTATATCCTACACCATCCTGTAATCCAGCTGTTTCTTCTGCAAGTCTGCTCTGACTACCTCTATTGTGACCCTGTCGCCAAGAGTATATACTTTTCCGTTTGATCTGCCCCTGATGCAGTAATTATCCTCGTCATACTCATAGTAATCGTCACCCAGTTCACGTATGTTTACCATTCCTTCGCACTGGTTCTCAATAATCTCAACATAAATACCCCATTCGGTAACACCTGAGATTATTCCTTCATATTTTCTACCCGTTTTATCACTCATATATTCCACCTGTTTGTATTTAACAGATGCTCTTTCTGCCTCAGCGGCAAGCCGTTCCATTTTTGATGAGTGTTCACACTGTTTTGCAAACTCATTTTTACCTCCGGGATTCTCCTTATTCAGATAAGCTGAAAGGAGCCTGTGGACCATCATATCGGGATAGCGACGTATGGGTGATGTGAAATGTGTATAATACCTGAATGCAAGACCATAATGACCTATATTGTCTGTTGAGTATATAGCTTTAGCCATTGCCCTGAGTGCAAGGGTCTCGATAATATTCTGCTCTTTCCTGCCGGCAACTGACTTGAGGAGTCTGTTCATAGCTTTTGGCAATGAAGATCCATCATTGTCAGTTATGTTGTAACCAAAACGAGTAATAAAATGACTGAAATTTTCAATTTTTTCAGGATCAGGTTTATCATGAATACGATATACAAATGTTCTTCCTTTTATCTTTTTCCCGACAAGTTCAGCAACTCTCCTGTTTGCCAGCAGCATAAATTCCTCAATTAGTTGGTTGGAAGTTCCCATTTCACGGAATTTGATACTAAGGGGTCTGCCATCATCGTCAAGATCGAACTCCACTTCTGTTTTTTCAAAGAGAAATGCACCTGCGGCAAAACGCCTTTTACGAAGCTGCTGGGCAAGCTCATGAAGCAGAAGGATCTGGGTTTTCATATCACCATCCCCGGTATCGATTATCTCCTGCGCCTCCTGGTATGAGAAACGCATATCAGAATTAATAATAGTGCGGCCAAACCATTCGTTAAGCACCTCTGCTTTCTCATTCAATTCAAAGACAGCTGAATAGGTTAATTTATCCTCATTTGGATTAAGAGAACAGATATGATTTGAGAGTCTTTCCGGAAGCATTGGCACCACCCTGTCGACAAGATAAACAGAGGTGGCACGTTGTCTTGCCTCTTTTTCAACCAGAGAACCAGGTTTAACATAATGTGTAACATCAGCAATATGGACACCAACCTCCCAGTTACCATTATCAAGTTGTCTGAGCGAAAGTGCATCGTCAAAATCCCTGGCATCTGCCGGATCAATAGTGAATGTAAATTCATTGCGGAAGTCCCGACGTGCCAGAATATCATTTTTTGTTATGGTTACAGGTATATTTTCAGCATCCTGTTCAACTTCTGCTGTAAATTCATAGGGGAGCTCAAATTCTGCAAGTATTGCATGAATTTCAGTTTCATGAAGACCAGGTTCTCCAAGGACTTTAATTATCTCTGCAACAGGATTCTTCGATTTTGAATTCCAGTCGATAACTTTAGCAACAGCCTTTTGTCCCTGTTTTGCACCATTAAGTTTTGATGAAGGGATGAATAAATCAAATGGCATATTCTTGTTATCGGGGATGAGAAATGCAAAATTCGGCATTATCTCTACAGTCCCGACAAACGAAGTGCGCCATCTTTCTATTATCTCAACAACCTCACCTTCCGGCCTGGCTCCTTTCTTTCTGGCAAAGAGCCAGACTTTTACTTTATCTCCATGTAGTGCTGTACGCAGGTTTTTTGCTGTAACAAAAACATCCTCCTCAATGTCATCAGAAATTACAAATCCATATCCCATCCGGGTCATGTCAACTGTCCCTGTGATGTAACCCCTGCTCTCACGGATACTATATTTCCCCTGGTATTCCTCCTTTATTGTTCCCTTTTTTGAAAGCCCACGGAGAATATCCGATATCATCTTTTTTTCAGACGGTTCATTAATGTTAAGGCGTTTGGATATTTGCCTGAAGTTTAATCCCTGTTGAGGATTCGATGATAAAATCTTCATTATCTGTTCGACAGCTGATTCCCTGGAAATACCTGATCGTTTCCCCCCTTTTGCCTTACTGCTCATGTTTTTGGTTTTTGCGAAGGTAAGAAAATGAACCATTATTTTTATAAATTTGATTTATA
>CAZDOM010000072.1:0-15223 GCA_964507015.1 uncultured Rikenellaceae bacterium
CAGCGGGGTCAGTTTTCCGCGCCTGCTGATTCCTTATTTTGCCGCCGGCACATTCATCATGCTCTTTAATATGGCATTAGGCAACTATGTCATCCCTGATGCCAACCGTAAACGATTTGAGTTCAATGAGAAATATTTCCATAAGGAACCAGTAAGATTCACGGACAACAATGTCCACAGGCAGGTCTCCCCCGGGGTATTTGTTTACCTGGGAAGCTATACTTCACGGACCAGTTATGGTACGAAATTCTCCATGGAAAAATTTGAAGGGGACAAACTAAAATCAAAGCTTTTTGCAGACGGTATCCAATGGGATCCAAATAAAAAGGAATGGAGGATCACGAATTACTATATCCGCAATTATTCTGATACGGGGCAAACCATTATAAGCGGTACGCGAAAGGATACTGCTATCAACCTCACTCCCAGTGAATTCCTGCAGCGGGAAAATGTTGTGGAAACCTTGGATCTGAAAGCCCTGAACAAATACATTGATAAGCAGCGGCTCCAGGGATCCACCAATGTATATTCCCTGTTGGTTGAAAGACAGAAAAGATTTTCATTTCCTATTACAACCCTGAGACTTACGCTGATCGGGGTATCTGTTTCTTCCCGCAAGGTCAGGGGAGGAATAGGAATGCACATCGGGATAGGAATGCTGCTCAGCTTTTCCTATATCCTTTTTCAGCAATTTTCTACCCAATTTGCCATGACCGGGGATATGTCGCCCTTCCTTGCAACCTGGTTTCCAAATTTTGTATTTGCCCTGATCGCATTGTTCATGTACCGCATCGCTCCAAAATAAACTAGCGAAACCTTTCTTTACATTTCAAATATCTGATTTATAAGTACTTCAATGATCTCCTGTTAAAATTAAGGTTTGCCTGTGCAGCAATATATTCATCTTTGCCCCTGATATAATCGAGACAGGCATTTTCAATTTCAATATATAGATTATTCTTCTCCTGTTCAAGCCGCAAAGCCGCATCATCCTTCCTTATTTTGGCTGCTTTAATATTTCGTCCTGTTATATAATTATTGAAGATCGGAATGTCGAGTGAAAAGTATACAGCCTGGCTGTTATTGTTCTTAAGTTGTGTCGTATAGGATTGTTGTTCAACTACATCTTCGCTGATCACCTTATAATAACCTGTATATACTGCACCACCAACCGAGATACTTGGTATGAGATTTCCTTTTGCGGCAGATATCTGTTTCCTGTTAGCTTCAAGCTCATATTCAATGGCTTTTAGCCTTGGTAAAGTTTGTGCTGCTATTCTATAGATACTGTCAGCATTGAAACTATCATCAGCTAAAGGCATATAGTTCAGGTCAGGTATCTCTACCTCAAACTCTGTTTCAGGTGAGAGCTGAAGCATCTGCTTAAGGGTTGTTACTGCCTGGTTTGCATTATTACGTGCTATGGTGTAGGAGAGCCGGTCATCCGAAAGCTGGCTCTCTATCTCATACTGTTTCGAAAGCGCTTCGCGCCCTGTTTCAACCAGTTTTACTATTCTGAAATGCTGCTTCTCTGATAATTCCGCCTGAAGCTTTGCCACCTCTTCAATACCTCTAGCATAGATCACCTGATAATATTGTCCCAGTATCTCCAGTATCAGTGTGTTCTTCGCAACTCTCTCCGATTCAATCCCGGCCATATACATATACCTGTTTGCATTCAGGGTATTATGCAATGAAAAACCGTTGAACAGGTTAAGGTTAGTCCGCAGACTATATGAATTACTGATGTTCTGTTTAAATGTGATAAGGTTGGTAACAGGGTCTATCGACCGGCCAAATCCTAACTGGGCATCAGATCCAAAGTTTAGTGAAGGGAGGAAATCCATTTTTGATTTTAGCAGATTTGTTTCATAGGTCTCGGTCTGGAGTCCCTGTCTTTTCAGCCCGATATTATTATCCACAGCATAGTTTATACAATCATCCAGTGTCCATTTCTCAACCTCCTGACTGAAACCTGCCTGACAGGAGAGAATTATCATGAATGATATTATCCGGATCCTTTTCTTCATTTCAAAATTAATAATGTTAAATACAACTGGCCAAAGATCATGCCAGTAATTATATTTAATTATATATCAATGATATACAAAATATTTAAAAGTTTAGACATGTAAATTATTTACACAGATGATGTCTAATAATTAGACATCCTTCGGGGAAATTATGACCATGGTGTTTTGCCGTCACAGCAGTTCTTGTATTTTTTACCGCTGCCGCAGGGACATGGATCATTCCTGCCGGGCATATCCTGTTTCACAACCTGGGTTTCCCTGTTTTTTATCCAGTTCATAATATTAGCCGGAGGCCTTTTATTTTTGAGTTCCTTTGCCATATACTCCATATATGGCTCAACATGTTTAAAGAATAACCTGTAGCCCTCGCATAGATAGTTTAAACCTTGTTTACCTCCTGGAGTAAACATAAACCTGTGTTTAGGACACTCTCCATGACATGCATACCTGACATCACATTTAAGACAGTAGCCGGGTAACTTATTCCTTTTATCGATACCAAAATCAAACTGATGTTGCGATTTGGCCATATCAGCAAGAGGAGTTTCATTGATATTTCCAAGGAAATATTCGGGATAAACAAAATGATCACAGGAATAAAGGTCCCCGTTATGCTCCAGTATCAAGGCATCTCCGCAGGTTTCTGCAAATACACAGAGACCAGGGTTCTCTCCGATATAATTTGCCAGTGTTGCATCGAATATCTGTACATAAAAGCGTGCCACATCATTACGCACCCACTCATCGAATATTGTCATAAGGAATTTCCCATATTCCATTGGTCCAACCGACCATCTGGTGACTTCAGCCTCTCCATGAACCGGAGCAACAAGTGTCAGCTCATCCTTACTTTCAACCTTTTTTAAACGTTCTACCACCGGCAGGAACTGCATAAAACCACTTCCTATCCGTTTTAAGAACCTGTAGGTTTCACTTGCATATTCTGCATTATAATCATTTACAGTACTCAGTGTATTAAATTCCACCTTGTGTTTCTTAAGTAATTCGATCCCCTTCATTACCCTTTTAAATGTAGGTCCTCCTGAAAAAGTTTTCCTGTAATGATCATGATTATGCTCTTCACCATCGATTGAGATACCAACCAGTATATTATTGTCTGCCATGAACTTACACCAATCATCATCAAGCTTAGTCCCATTTGTTTGAAAACTGTTATCTATTCTCCTGCCACTGGCATACTTCTTTTGAAATTCAATTGCTTTTCTGAAGAAATTTAGTCCGGCAAGTGTAGGTTCACCTCCCTGCCAGGTAAATGTTACGACAGGAACCTCATGTGCCTCAATAAATTGTCTGGTGAATTCCTCAAGAATATCCTCCGACATGATATTTTTTTCTGCCGGATATAACTTATGTTTTTCAAGGTAGTAACAATATGTACAGTTAAGGTTACATGCTGCTCCAACAGGTTTCAGCATGACATTAAAAGCTGTTGGTCTTTTCAGCTTAAGGGCATCAGTAAAGTAAAGATTGTTCATTTTCCGGTTCCTGTTTCCTGTACACCTGACCGACGAAGGATAAATGCAATAATTCCGGGAAAGAATTTTGAGATTATGAATTCTGTTTTTCCTAGCAGGGAATGAACAGATTTAAAATTCCTTCTCATGATCTGTTTAAGGAGGAGGGATGCCGTTTTTTCAGAAGAGACCCTTTTGACGCCACGTTTGGGAAGAGTGGTAAGTTCCCCCTTTGAATTAAATTGTTCCTTTGAGGGATCATTTTCTGTAAATCCCACATATGCAATACCTATATGAACATTCTGTCCGTGAAGCTCACTCTTAAGACTCTGTGCAAGTGCTGTCAATGCCATTTTTGATGCAGAATAGCCGCTATATGCAGGAATACCGAAAAGACCTGCAAGGCTCGAAACAAAAACTATACTTCCATTAGTACTCTTTATGTGCGGCAATGCATACCTGGTCATATAATATGAAGCAATAAGGTTAACCTCAACCTGTTTTTTAAAAATAACAGCATCAGATTCCTCAACGGTTCCCTCGCCTGCAATACCGGCATTATTTATAAGGATATCTATTCTTCCGAATTTATCAACTGTTCTTTGTATTATCTCCCTGCAAACATCTTCAACCGACACATCTCCCGGGATATCAATCACATCACAACCACTGTGTGACAGACTGTTTTTCAGATCTGTAAGTTTTTCCACATTCCGGCTGTTTATACTGAGCATGGCACCAGCAGATGCAAGCATCAGACTTAGAGTTTTTCCTATACCCCGGCGTGCACCGGTTATAACAACAACCTTGTCTCTGAAATATTTATAATCCATTATAGAACATTTGCTTTAATTCAATAAGCTGAGCCATTCGTAGGCTTCCTTTACGGCTATATCAATTGGTGTCTGAGGCATATTCAGTTCAGCAACTGCCTTTCTTGCAGTATAATAATTTCCATCACCGGAAAGAATTGCCATTCTGTATGTTAATGCTGGTGTAAACCTGAACACAGCAGCAAGCACAGACAATATCAACCCGAAGGCAGCTGAAATATACTTCGGTATCAAAAAACGTGGTGGAGTTACACCGGCGGCTGATGCCATTATGCTGAAAATCTCTTTGTAGTTAAGATTCTCATTGCCCAGGATATAGCTTTCACCGATGTTACCCATTGTAAGGGCGTTAGCTACAGCAACGGCTACATCCTTAACATGAACAAAATTCCTTCCTCCTTTTGCATAACCCGGGAGTTTTCTGTCTTTAACCGATAACAGCATCTGCCCGGAACCCTGTTTCCCGCAATAGGGGCCAAGCATAAATGTCGGATTGAGAATTACTGCCGGCAGGCCAGAGGTTCTTATCAGCTCAAGTACCTTTAGTTGGGCTTCATACTTTGTATTAATATAATTCATTTTATAACTGCTGCATGAAAAAGGAGCAGTTTCATCTCCGGGGTTTTCTTTTGTACCAAATCCAAAAGAATTAGCTGTCCCGATAAAGAGGACCCTTTTGAGTTTTTTCTCCAGGGCGGCATTCATAACATTAATAGTACCCTCAACATTTACCCTGTACTGTACCCTGGATTTGTTATTATGAACTGATGTATCGGCTGCAGTATGTATCATAACATCACAGTCCCCAATCGCTTCCAGTATTGAACCGTAATCGAGTATATTCCCGTATTTCATTGTGATATTGAGATCATGAAGAGTGGATACATCTTCACCTGTCTTGATAAAGGCAACCACCTCATGATCCCGTGAGATAAGTTCCCTTATTATGTTACTGGCCAAAAAACCATTTGCCCCGGTTATGAATATTTTCATGCGGAGTATTTAAACGAATGTAACAAGATTTTGCCTGGAATTTATTATCAATTTCCTTTTTTGGTTGTGATTACCACTGCACCTCCATAACCCCTGGTACCATATATAGCAGCTGATGAACCTTTAAGAACCGATATTGATTCCACAGTAGTGGGTGATATTCCGTTAAAATCACTCACAGGAACTCCGTCGACAATAAGAAGTGCCGGTACATCTCCAAACAGGTCTTTTGAGCCCTGTATTACAATACTGGATCCATTGACTCTAACACCTGAATTTTCTCTCGCAATCATCTCATATACAGATGTATAAGTTCTATACTTACTGTCGTTTCCGTCAATTTTATTAACAGGAGTAGTAAGATCTTTTGCCTTTTTGTAATCATATCCATTTGTAACAGCCTCTTCACCCTGACGTAATTCCTTAGGGCTAACTAATTCCGGGACAGCAGAATCGCCACCGTATTTAAAATTAATTACTGTTCTGCCATTTATTTGTTCTTCTATCATACCATTTACAAAGGAAACAACACCAATTATATTGGCATCCTGCCTGACTTTAATCTTGAACTTTCCCTGAGCATCTGTCATCGAGTTGGTATTTTTCCCGTCTATCATTATTATCGCATTGGAAACAGGATATTGCCTGGAGTCAACCACTTCACCGAAAATGGTTATCTTTGCGTTTTTCTTTTGAGCACTTAAACTGCTGAAACACAGTACCGATATCAGGATTAAAAGAAATGTTTTTGTTTTCATTTTTCAAAAAATTTCATGGCTAAATAAATTTCAATTTCTTACAAAGTTAGTAAATACATAACAATGAGTTGTAATTATTAAGTTATATAGGATTATCTAATAATATTTCCTCAATATTCGTACCAAAAATTCTATCCCGGGAAATGTTATTGTGGAAAATAATATATAGTCTACTTACCGATACAAAAATTCCTGAAAATGTTACCTAGTATCTCATCTGTGGTAATCTCCCCTGTTATCTCACCCAGGTAATGAATGGCATGCCGTATATCAATTGCGATCAGATCTTCCTGTAAATGACCCTTTAATCCGCTTCTAACCCTCTCCAGGCTTTCTGTAACCTGGGATAATGCTTCATAATGTCTTATATTTGAGACTATTACATTACCAGCCAACATTCTTTCACTCTCGATGCTTTGAGAGATGGTTTCTCTTAAGTTATCCAGTCCATCACCTGTTTTAGCAGAGATAAAGAGCATATACTCACTCTCCTGCAGCTTTATTTCATTTTTAAAATAGTCACATTTCCCGGATAAGTCTGTATCAGTCTTATTAATTAGTATAAGAAGCTTTTTGCCATTGCCGGATATCTGGTTACGGATATTGTTCAAAACTCCTGTAAGGGCACCAGTGCCCTCATTAACATCAGCAACAAGCATTATCAGCGAAGCTGCAGTTATCTTTTCATATGTTTTATTTATTCCAATATTTTCGATTACATCACCTGAATCTCTGATTCCGGCAGTGTCAATAAACCTGTATTGTATACCATCAATCACAACAACATCTTCAATAGTATCCCTGGTGGTACCCGGAATCTCTGTAACTATAGCTTTATCTTCATTTAGGAGTTTATTTAAAAGGGTTGATTTTCCTGTATTTGGATTTCCTACAATCGCAATCGGAACGCCGGTTTTAATAACATTGCCAAGCCTGAACGAGGAAGTAAGCTCCCTTGCAACATTAATTACTTTATCCACAATACCTAATAACTCATCTCTGTCGGCAAATTCAACATCCTCTTCTCCAAAATCAAGTTCAAGCTCAATTAATGATGCAAAATGAAGCAGATCAGCTCTTAGTATTCTTATCTCATCAGAGAATTCTCCGCGCATCTGTCTCACAGCAATTTTATGTGCTGCCTCAGATTCTGATGCAATTAGATCAGCAACAGCCTCAGCTTGTGACAGATCCATTTTTCCATTAAGAAAAGCACGCATGGTAAATTCACCGGGATTTGCCGGAACAGCACCATTTTGTATCAGTAGTTCGAGGATCTTTTGCTGAATATATCTTGATGCATGGCATGAAATCTCTATCGAATCTTCACCGGTATAGGAGTGTGGTGCTCTGAAAATACTTATTAATACATCGTCAATAATATCCTCGCCGGAGTGTATTTCACCATATACTATTGTATAACCTTTCTGTTCACTCAGTTTGATTCTCGTTTCTGCAGGCATAAAAATCCTGTCACAAATGGATATGCTTTCAGAGCCGCTGACTCTTATTACTGCAATTGCACCTCCTCCTGAAGTTGCCGGGGCACAAATAGTATCTTCTGTCCTTAACATATTCCATTATGTCTCAGGAAACAAAAGTATGAAACTTAAATAATATCGGCAACCATCTTACTTCCGTCTTCTTTCAGCCTACGTAGCTTTAGCGAAGTGAGCCGACTTCAGTCTTCTGCCGATACATCTACCTTTCCAGATTCTGAACAGTAAAGAAGGTATCATCAACGGTTACCTGTTCCTTTATATTGCTGAATACGATTTCCGATTGTCTGTTAGTGATATGGTTACATGCAATCATATCCCTGATCATATATTTACCCTCGGGCATCTCATGAACGCTTTTTATCTCAATAGTTTTAAATAGTTCATTATCAAAGTTATAGAATTCCATTTTTATGACCTGGTAGTTGATCATATCAATATAGCTGACCTTTCTCGAATAACCATATTCGTCTTCTTTATCTACATCTGCCGGACTGCTTTCGATAATCCACAAATTATTTATTCCCGATTCCGGAAGATTACGATTTACGAAGTCTGATAATGTTGATGAACTCATATCAGCATTAGTAAATTCAGAGCTCATGAAACTCTTTCCCTTTTCGGAAGAGACTATTCTCCTTGTTCTTTTAAGGGCAGGAAGATAAATCCACATTTCGTCAGCACTTGTTTTATTGTCTACAACAAGCATTGCAGTACCTCTTACATCAGGAGGTTCAATAAACTTGATCATTCTTTTCTCAAGTCCCCCTGAAAAGGTTTTTGTAATCATGGAAATTGTCCTGCTTCGCGATTGACCATTCTTTTCAGTAATAAAAAGGTTTATAGTGGCGCTCATCGAACCTGTTAGACTCAGTTCACGACTTTTATTTAATATCTGCTCTGCATCAGGTAATTGAGCTGACGCCAGTGAAAGCGGCAGAATTAACAGTAATAAGATCATTGTTTTTTTCATATTTTCTGAATTTTGATTTACTCATATCTTTTTCAACAAAACCTGGTCTGTATTTCATCAGTATAGCCGGTATCAGCACTATTGCACCTGCAAGACAGGATCCAATTGAAATTAATACCAGGTAACCGAAGAATCGTATTGATGTGAATCCTGACAATATAAGAACTGAGAATCCGGCCATAACGCCGCAGGCATTGATTATTATGCTTCTTCCTATTGTTCCCATTGCCAATCTGGTCGATTCCTCGTACGAATAGCCCTTTCTAAGCTGGATATTAAAGTTCCAGATATACTGAATTGTGAAGTCGACACCCACGCCTATCATAATCGATGAAAGAAGAGCTGTTGCCGCATCAAGAGCAATTCCCGAGATTCCCATAAATCCGAAGAGTATGAGTATTGATGTTGCAAGAGGTATAGATCCCACCAATCCACCTTTAAACGACTTGAATATCAAAGTCAGGAAGATAAATACGGTTACCAGAGCACATAGCAGGGATATTACCTGACCTCTGATGATTGATGCAGCAAAATCTGTCATAATTATTGCATATCCTCCAACGGTTATTTTAGCCGGGATATCGCTGGTTATATCAGTAATTGCAGTCTTTACATTTTTAATTATCCTGTTTTCCGGCTGAGAAAGACGAATAAGGATATGTGCTTTTGTATTTTCCAGGTTCATCATCTGCCTGAAGTCGTCAGGATTTCCACTCATATTATAAAGTTCAAACATCTGTGCTATAGCAGCCTCTGTTAATGGTATTTTATCATAACCATTCTCAGAAGGAGTGTAAATAGCTTTACTCATCTCTCTGACAGCCTGAGAGATAGAGAATATCTGGCCAACACCCTCCATTTTCTCCACACTGGTAGTCAGATTATCTATTCCTTTCATAATCTCAGGATCTTTAATATTACCCTCAACCATTACGGAGATAGTCTGTGAACCACCAAACTTGCTGTTTATTAAATCGGAAGCCATCCTTAAAGGATTGTGCTTCGGGAAGTATTTTTCCTGGTTTGTTTCAATTTTCAGCAGGGTTATTCCTGATGCAAGTATCAATGTCACAAATACAAAACCTGCGATAATATATCCCGGTTTTTTTATAACCAGTTCTGACAAGCTTGCCAGAAACCTGTTAAAACCTGCCGTTTTTATCTTTTTTGGTTTGAAGCTTTTTTTGGATTTACCCCTGAAATAAATAAGTACCGGTATCAGTACCAGGCTCATAATAAGTGCCATTGCCACACCTGCAGCAGCAAGAATACCCACCTGCCTGGCCGGTATTATTGAATGTGCCAGGAGAGCCAGAAGTCCGGCAATAGTTGTCAGGCCGCTGAAGAGAATAGGCATATTAAGAGAACCTGAAAGCTCTCTGATAAGCGATTTTGCGCTTAATGACGGGTCTCTGAGCCTAATCTCCTGATATCTTGCAACAAGATATATTCCGTAATTATTGGCTACAGCAACAAGTATTATTGGAACGAGAAGTGTTATTATTGACATTTTCCAGCCCAGAAGGGGGATGAGCCCCATACACATTGCTATCGAAAGGACAACCACGGTGAATGGTATGAGAACACTTTTCCATTCACCAAGACTAACTTTTAGAATCAGGAGCATAACAAGCAGTGCCAGGGGAACCAGGAAAACAGCATCTTTACGCACATCTTTCATAATATGCTGCCTGATGTATGGCAAGCCGCCTTTCAGGACCCTGGCTGTACCCGAATTAGCTGCAGTTATAGAGTCTATTTTCTGAAGGGTAACACTTTCATTCTCTGCATCATTGATGGTAGCCGATATGGATGCTGATGTCATATCTGACGAGATAACTATATCCCGGGCAAACCTGTTATTCAGTATTTCATCCCTCAGTTTTCTGAAGCCAGCAGTATCTGAAGGAATTCTTCTGATAAGCGGATCAGCCGTCATCATGCCTTCAGTACTTTTAATACTCCTTACAGTAAAAGGAGAAATACGGTTTGTAACCCCTGTCAGCTTTGATATGGAACGGTCGGCAGCTTTAATGCCGGTAAGATTCTCTTTTGTCAGTATTGTTGAGTCGGTGTAAAGAATAACCACCAGATCCTGTACACCAAACTCCTGCTCAATCTTGTCAGTATTTATCCTTGAATTCATTGACCCGGGAATATAATTTCTGATTTCAGGGTCAGTCTTTGATGAAGGTATCAATAAGCCCAGTACAACTCCTGCGATAAGAAAGAAGCTTGTGATGAGCCAGCGGTATTTTATTATAAAGTCTGTCATTTTATTAGAAATCTACTCTCAGGGCAACCCTGAAACAATTCATGAATTCATCTATAAGGGCATAAATTGACCCCTCTCGACCAGAATAAAACTCTCCTCCAAGGCTTACTGTTATTGCGTCAGCCGGTTTATACTTCAACTCGGGTGTTAACATAAAATCGCGGGTTGTAAAATTGTACATAGAGAGGAGCGAAGGTGTCAATCTTCCATAAGAGAGGTCCCTTTCAATTCTTATTCCGACTGAATGATAGTACTTTTCGAGCTGATAATTATAGAGCCTGTTGAATGCCCCGACCTGTTGCCTTACATATTCATTAAGATTAAAATCCGGTATTACCAACAATTCAGCCAGTGCTGCCATATCAGGTTCTGTTCCGATGAAAGGTTGGACTGATGCAGCTTCAAAACCCGGGATAACCTTTCCTGAGTATTCTGCTGTTATCCTCCAATCACCTGGCATCCAATCTATTCCGGTGGCCCATTCTATCTGCTGGCATGCTACATACTCATATAATTTATAGGAATCATAGGGTACAGACCAGGCTGCTTCACCCCTTATCCCTATACTTCCCAGGATAGTCTCAAAATCAATACCCAGATTTCTGATCCTGTATGGCTTGAGTGTCAGTTCGGTATAAGGTACTGGTATCGGATCCGACAGGTCAAGATCGAATCTTGTTAAAGCAGTACCCGGCATCGGATCCATACCATCAAACCATGATATACTCATATCAAAGCCCGTGAGAAATAAATCTGCCTTAAACCCATAACCATACATATCATTCCCTGTCATAAGTGAATTACCAGTATTGATTGTTACATATGAGGGCAGTGGGAGCGGATCGATCATTAGAACAGAAGGCCTGTAATAAGGCATTGCAACAGCCTCCAGGCTAAAGAATGGATAAAGGTGCCATCTTGCATCTATCAACAGGTTTCCCATATCCATATCAGATGGATCAGGCGATCTTGATACAAGGTTTCTGGTACTGATCTTTGATGTCGGATTGGTAAAGTCAGCGCGTCCCCATTTGATAATTCTCTGGCCTGCTGTTATATCCCATTTTTTACCGTTCAGAGTGACAAATGCTTCCCTTATATCTAATTTTGTTACAGGTTCACTGAATTCAGTACCATACCTGAAGCGGATATCAGCAAATGCTTTGAACATCCTGCTATCGCTGCTTTCGACTTTAAGTCCAAAATCGGAAAATGCACTCGGGAAAGTAACTTTATCAGTTTCATCTTCAATATTGCCATAAAATCCACCACGAACAAACCCGTATATTAACCTGGTGTCTTCTCCGGTGACAGAAGAGGAAATAATATCCTGACCGGATACAGAAACAGGAATTATACTTATAATAATAAGAGCCAGTTTTATTTTTATGCTATTCATAAATACATTTTAATGCAAATTAATAACATAAAAGGGCGCATGTCGTCTGAGCCGTCTTTTTCGAACCTATAAATTAATATGAATCTGTGCGAGCCGCTTGGAATGTACCAGCGAATAACGGCTGCCGGCTTTCGGCAACAGGCATCCAGTGGTTAAATAGCTGACTCCTGAGGCTTACTTTTTTATCCCGGTTGATTTCTCCCTGTATTCGCTTGGAGTAATACCCGTAAGACTTTTAAAGATTGAATTGAATGTTGTCTTTGAATTGAAACCTGCATCATAGGCTATTGCAAGTATTGTAAACTTATTGTTAACAGGATCATTTAATCTTAAAATTACTTCATCTACCCTGTATTCATTAATAAAGGTAAAAAAGTTCTTTCCATGGATCTCGTTGAGTACCTGAGTAATATGGTGTTTCGGGATACCTGTTAGTGATGAAAGGTCCTGTATGCTGAGATTCCTGTTAAGGTAAGGTTTTTCCTTTTCCATAATTGAAATAAGCTGTTCAAGGTATTCCTTACCCTGTTTTTCTTTTAAACCGCTCTTTGCGTACTTTTCATATTCATTATCCTTGCCTTCATCAACATTAATACTGAGTTCCTGTCCATAAATAACAGGTTGTTTAATTACATAGAAGCTATAAGCAAATGAGAATAGGGCTATAAAAGCGAACACTACAAAATATGGATCGAACGGAATGAAATTGCCTATCATATCCAGTCCGCCAAGTATAAAAAGAATAAGGAAAGCAACGTAATAGCTTATCGATAACACTTTCAGCCAGTTAAGAGTTATCATTCCCGATGTATATGAGACCAGGTCCTTAAGCTTATGCTGATGTTTCCTTATTTCAACAAATGCAAGGATGCTATATACAGTCACAGATAAAAAGAAACAGGAACTGTAGACAATTCTTAATGAAATAAATCTGTCAGGAGTGAAAAAATCCCTTAGATCTTTCAGAAGTGGTACTTCTCTGAAGATTACCGAAACTGTAAGAAAAACTACAAAAGGAATAAAATGAATCAGGGCAAACCAGTTGAAATGTCTGTCAGAATTGGTCATAAACTGAACATACAGGTATAGCAGGGGACCATAGGTAAACGCCACAAAAGGGAAAGCATACATTTCTATGACTGTCGAATTGAGCAGGGCTATTATTAGCTCCGTACAAGTAAGGAACAGCCATGCTGCCATAACCCTGTTAGCTAAAGTAGCAGGCTTTTTTGTTGAAATGAGTAATCCTGCAAAGAATGATTGTGAAATACCTATATATAATACAGGATCAATATTGACCATAAAGCATAATTTATAATTCAAAAATAATTAAAAAGAGTCAATAATTAGGTATTTTTGGTCCCATCGGCTTAATTGAAATAAAAGCCGAATGTAGAATTAAAATTATCTTTAAATAACTAATAGATAACAAATGAGTGTTTTGTTGAATAAGGACTCACGGGTAATTGTGCAGGGATTCACCGGTAATGAAGGAACCTTTCATGCCACACAAATGATCGAATACGGCACAAAAGTAGTAGGTGGGACAACTCCTGGGAAAGGAGGACAGATTCACCTAGAATTACCTGTATTCAATACAGTCAGAGAAGCGGTTGAAAAGACATTTGCTGATGTATCGGTGATATTTGTTCCGCCGCCATATGCTGCCGACGCTATTATTGAAGCTGCAAGCGCCGGTATAAAGCTTATAGTTACCATAACAGAAGGAATACCTGTATCAGATATGGTTATGATCAAAGAGTATCTGAGATCGTTCGACTGCAGACTTATAGGCCCAAATTGCCCGGGTATAATAACACCAGGTGAGTCTAAGGCAGGTATTATGCCTGGCTTTATACATAAAAAGGGCACTGTAGGAATTATTTCCCGTTCAGGTACCCTAACATATGAGGCTGTTGATCAGATCACAAAACTTGGTCTTGGACAATCAACATGCATTGGTATTGGAGGCGATCCTGTAATAGGAACAACAACACTCGATGCAGTAAAGCTTATGATGGATGACCCTGAAACTGAGATCATTGTGATAATTGGAGAGATAGGAGGAAATATGGAAAATGAAGCGGCAGAATGGATCCGTGATAATGGGACAAAACCTGTGGTTGGTTTTATCGCCGGACAGACAGCACCCAGGGGAAGAAGAATGGGTCATGCCGGAGCAATAATAGGAGGAAAGACCGATACTGCTGCCGCTAAGATGGAACTGATGGGTAAATGCGGGATTCACGTTGTTGAATCACCTGCCGAGATAGGAGAGACGGTAAAGAGGGTTCTGGATATAAATTAGTTACAAATACTCAATCCTCATTTCGGCTACACGTACTCATCCCCCTTCTTTTAAGCCTCTCTTATCACATGAACTCACCCCCTTTACTAATAGTTAAAGCCCCCTCTTTGTGCAAACAGAGAGGGGGTCTGGGGGTGAGTACGTGTAATTATTTTTCTATCTTTACGTCAATTATAATTATAGTATTATGGGATTACTGACCGGAAAGACCGCCCTTATCACCGGTGCATCAAGGGGTATAGGCAAGGCCATAGCTCTTCTTTTTGCAAAAGAGGGTGCTGAAATAGCTATAACAAATATTGCTGATGATGATGAGTTTAAAAATGCTGTAAAGGAAATTGAAACAGTTGGTACTAAGGTCAGAGGTTATGTTTCCAATGCTGCAAAATTTGATGACTCCCAGAAGGTTGTCGATGAGGTTGTCAGGGACTTTTCAAAAATAGATATACTTATAAATAATGCTGGTATTACCAGAGACACATTGCTGATGCGAATGAGTGAAGAACAATGGGATTCAGTAATAGCAGTTAACCTGAAATCTGTATTCAACCTCACTAAAGCAGTTATACCGGTAATGTTGAAGCAGAAAAGCGGTTCAATAATAAACATGAGCTCGGTTGTCGGTGTTTCAGGAAATCCGGGACAAAGCAACTATTCCGCCTCCAAGGCAGGGATAA
>CAZDOM010000073.1:0-14998 GCA_964507015.1 uncultured Rikenellaceae bacterium
TATGATGCATCAGAACCAAGGTATATGAGCAATTATTATGGTTTACGGAACAGGCTTGGCATACTGAATGAGAATTATGTTCATGCTGATTATAAATCAAGAGTCTATGGCTGTTACTACCTGATAAAGTCACTTGCTGATTATGCTTCATCTCATAAGGATGAAATAATGGATATGCTTCGGGATGTTGATGCCAAAACCATAGCACGAGGTGAAAATCCGACTATAAAAGATTCATTTGCAATTGAATATAATGTCAGGCCGGCTCCTGAGAAGGTTACAATCAAGACCTATAAGGTTGAACCAGTATCAGATCCAAATGTATGGCCTCCATTCAGAAGGACCGATATCCAGGAAACTGTTACAGTACCATATTTTGTTGACTATTTCCCTTCTAAAAATGTAAAATTTCCTTTTGCATATCTGGTTACCATTAACGCCAGAGAAATAGTTAACCTGTTAAAACTACATGGAATTAAGCTTGAGAAATTGTCAGATGGTTTGACACTTGAAGCAGACAGGTTTGAGATAAGCGGATTGAAAGGAGCACAGAGATTGAACCAGGGGCATTATACCAATACTGTTACGGGAAAATTTATCAGGGATACAATAGATTTTCCTGCAGGTACAATTATTGTCAGAACAGCCCAGCCTCTCGCAAATCTTGCGGCTTATCTTCTTGAACCACAATCGAATGATGGATTGCTGACATGGAATTTCTTCGATCGTTATCTTGTACCACAATGGGGTATGGGCTTTTATCCTTACCCGGTATATAAAGTAATTGATAAGACAATTATTAAATCTGTACCCTTTTGAAATTGATTATTTTCTGGTCCACTTATCGAATACGGTTATAACGGGCAGAACATTTCCTTTTTCATCGAAATAGTCACGTGATGAACGTCCTCCCATTACAGCAGGTTCCCACCAGAAAATACCAACACCAAGGTTGTCCGGAGTATTCAGAACAATATTGTTGACCTCTTCAAGAAACTCTTTTTGCCCTTCAGGTGTCTCAGGAAAGGGAGCCGGCCTATTCTTGTATTCGGTTGGTGTCGAGCAATATGCTACCTCAACAAGGATAATGGGCTTCCTGTACTTTTTTGCCATGAAGATCATGTTATTACGAAGGTCAAGAAGAGTCCCGTGCCACCAGGGATAATATGACTGGCCTATATAATCGAAATCAATACCATATGACATAAGTTTGTCGAAGAAATATTCTGTTTTTTCCCAGTTGCCACCCTGGTCAATATGAATCATGATCTTAGGTATTGTATCCTGCTCTGAACCAGCAAACACACCTTTAATACCTGCTTTGGTCAGGTCAGCAAAGTTATCCCAGTTTTCCGGCAGCTTGCCATCCGGCCAGAGCATTCCGTTGATAACTTCGTTGCCCACTTGTACCATGTCAGGTAAAGCTCCTGCCTCTTTAAAGGCCTTCAAGGTCTCTCTTGTATATTCATATACTGCCCTTACCAGTTCTTCGTGTGTCATTTCCTTCCAGGCTTCAGGAATAAACTGCTTTCCGGGATCAGCCCATGTGTCGGAATAATGGTAATCGAGGAGGAATTTAAATCCCATGTCCTTTGCCTCTTTTGCCAGAGCTATTGTATACTCAAGGTTGTTGGGCAGAGTAGTTGGTGTATGGAACACCCTGAGCCTTATCCAGTTATAACCATGATCCCTGAAGATTAAAAGTCCCTTTTTGGCTGTATCATTCTCCCTGAAGGAAAATCCCATGTCTTCGGCACTCTTAAGAAAAGAAAGGTCAGCCCCAATGGCATATTCCTGGCCTGTAACAGGCTGAAGGAAAAGACAAAAAATATAATAAAGAACCAATTCCTTTTTCATGATAGATATTCTCATAGTATTCAATTATTTTAATTGATATTTAACAAATTTAAAATATAAATACGATATAAGGAATATACTATGATCGCACTATCAATCCTCAATTATTTTCCTAAAACCATCACCGGTTCATGATATTTTAATAACATTGCAGATAATTTAATTTTTCTGAACTTTAATTATCAAATTACCAGGTAAAAAGGACTGAACATGAGAAAATGGCGTATTGAAGATTCAGCTGAATTATATAACATAAACGGCTGGGGTGTTGAGTATTTTTCAATTAATGAAAAGGGTAATGTCACTGTTACTCCAGTAAAAGGCGGTGCCTCGGTTGATTTGAAAGAACTTCTTGATGAACTTATCCTTTCAGATGTATCAACTCCTGTATTATTAAGATTTCCTGACATTCTGGATGACCGTATCCTTAGCATCTCACAATGTTTTAAATCAGCATCCGAGGAGTATGAATATAATGCGCAGAATTTCATTATATATCCCATAAAGGTAAACCAGATGCGGCCGGTAGTGGAGGAGATAGTAAGCCATGGCAAGAAATTTAATATAGGACTGGAAGCCGGGTCAAAACCTGAACTTCATGCAGTTATTGCAATCAATACGGATCCTGAATCCCTTATTATATGTAATGGCTACAAAGATGAAGACTATATTGAACTGGCGCTTCTTGCACAGAAAATGGGAAAACGTATTTTCCTTGTTGTTGAGAAGCTCAATGAACTAAAGCTGATTGCTTCAATATCAAAGCGTTTGAAAGTCAAACCCAACCTGGGTATTCGCATCAAGCTGGCAAGTGTAGGAAGCGGAAAATGGGAGGAATCGGGAGGAGATAACAGTAAGTTCGGACTGACATCAAGTGAATTGCTCGAAGCAATAGACTTCCTAGAGAAAAACAAACTGAAAGACTCCCTGAAACTGATCCATTTTCATATTGGAAGCCAGGTTACCAAGATCAGGAGGATAAAGATTGCTCTCCGGGAAGCATCTCATTTTTATGTACAGCTTCGTAAGCTTGGCTTTAATGTTGAATTTGTGGATATCGGAGGCGGTCTTGGCGTCGATTACGATGGAACAAGATCTTCAAACAGTGAGAGCAGTATTAATTATTCACTCCAGGAATATGTAAATGATTCAGTCAGTACTTTTGTTGATTCAAGTAATAAAAATAACATTCCGCATCCCAATGTGATTACAGAATCAGGCCGCTCTTTAACAGCCCATCATTCAGTACTTGTATTTGAAGTCCTTGAGGCAACAACTTTCCCCGCGTGGGATACTGAAGAAGAGATTAATGAAAGTGATCATGAGTTGGTTAAAGAGATATATTCTCTCTGGGAAGATGTCAATCAGCCAAAAATGCTCGAGACATGGCATGATGCACAGCAAATCCGTGAAGAGGCTCTTGATAGGTTCAGTCTTGGCCTGATTGACCTTAAAACCCGGGCACAGATAGAACGCCTTTTCTGGTCCGTAGCAAGAGAAATTAACCAAATAGTGAAGAGTATTAAGCATGTTCCGGAAGAATTACGCCAGATATCACGTATCCTTTCTGATAAGTATTTTTGTAATTTCTCTCTGTTTCAATCACTCCCTGATGCCTGGGCAATCGACCAGATATTCCCGATTATGCCAATACACAGGCTGAACGAGGAACCCTCTGTTGCAGCCACAATACAGGATATGACGTGTGATTCCGACGGTAAGATAGATAATTTTATCTCTACTGTAAACTCACCATATTCTCTCCCGGTACATCCGTTAAGATCCAAAGAATCATATTATCTTGGAGTATTCCTAGTAGGTGCTTACCAGGAAATACTAGGTGACCTGCATAATCTTTTCGGTGATACCAATGCCGTACATGTTTCTGTTGATAAGGATGGATATAAAATTGACCAGGTGATTGACGGGGAATCTGTAGCAGAAGTACTCGATTATGTACAATACAGTGCAAAGAAAATGGTGCGGACTGTTGAGACATGGGTTACCTCCTCAGTTAAAAACGGGATTATTTCACTTGAAGAGGGAAAGGAATTTCTTTCAAATTACAGGTCAGGTCTTTATGGATATACTTACCTGGAGTAGGTCATTTTAGATTTTACTATTGTAAAATTATCAGGGTGAGGAATAGCTTACTTATCTTGTTTGTTTTTATTATTTAGTAGTTTTTAATATAAAAAACAAAATTTTTTCTAACTTGGAGTTTTTATTACCTGATCAAAGAAATATAAATTTTTACCTTTTTAATTATTAAACTTATGAGCAACTCTACTTTTAATTTTAATTCATTTATCAAGGAATCAATCGATGTCCTTGTAAAACCAAAAGCGTACTTCTCGACTATGAAGACGACGGGGGGTATTGCAGAACCTTTAATCAAAGCAGTTCTTTATGGATTAATAGCAGGTATTATTGCATTGATTTGGGGAGTGCTGAAGATTGGGACTTCTATCGGAATATTTGGCGGTGCGGTCGGTGTGATGATGTTTTTCTGGTATATCATCGCTGCCATAATAGGACTCTTCATCGGGGCCGTAATCATGCTGATTATCTCTGCAATCTGCAAAGGAAGCACTGATTTTGAAGCTAATGTAAGAGTTACAGCATCGGTAATGGTGATCATGCCTATTGGTGCACTGCTTGGATTTATATCAGGACTGAATTCTGTAGCCGGATCTATTGTAAGTCTTTTATTAAATCTTTTTGCCCTGTATCTTATTTTTCACGGGCTTGTTGAGGCACTTAAAGCAAAACCAAGTTCTTCGAAGATCCTTACAATTATCCTGGCTGCCCTGATGGTACTCTTCTTCATTATTGGCCTGGGTGCCAAAAAAGCAGCTAACAAATTCCTGGATGATTTTAAAAGTCAGGACTTTCAAGAGATGATTGAAGACATGGAAACTGATTAGCTGAAAACTAAGTATAACCTGCGCCAGATCAGTGCTTTTATGCCAGCGTCTGGCGCTTTTTTTCTGTACGATACAATAAGAGAAATAGTTTTTATACTTTTATTCGCCTGTCTTTAATGTCAGCAGGCAGAGGTTTAAAGTATAATACAGTCCATGCAAACAAGAAACTGGGTCTTTTCAAAGAATATTTTTATTGTCCTGGCATACAGAATTTTACTTGTTCTGTTTCTCTTTTCTCTCTGCCGGGTAGCTTTTTATATATTCAATATTAAAATGTTCCCAGGGATAAGCCCCGGGGAGTTTTTATCTATAATGAAGGGCGGACTGTTGTTTGACATATCGGCAACAGTTTATGTAAATATGCTCTTTATTGTCTTGTCATTAATACCTCTCGACATCAGGTATCACAGGATTTACCAGAATATACTGAAATATATCTTTTTCATAACTAACGGGCTGGCGTTCGCAGTGAACATTGCTGACTCTGTTTATTACAGGTTTGTTTTTAAACGGGCAACTTTTGATGTTTTTCATACTTTTGACAACGAGAATAACCTTGTTGCCCTATTTTTTAAATTTCTGGCTGATTACTGGCCGCTTACGCTGTTTTGTATACTTACCTGGTTCCTGATGGTAATACTGTATAACAGGGTCAGGGTCAAAAAGCCTGTTCCTTCCAACAGAATCGTATATTATGGAATCAATATACTGATGATACCCCTTGTTGCTGCTCTTGTTATTGGAGGAGCCAGGGGAGGTTATAAACACTCTACACGTCCTATAACAATCAGTAATGCAGCACGTTATGTTGATAATCCACGACATGCTGCTATCGTTCTTAATACACCTTTTAGTCTTCTGAGAACTTCCGGCCAGAAATCACTTGTGAGATATGAATTCTACAGTTCAGAGAAACTGGATAAATTGTTTAATCCACATTATATACCTAAGGGTGATAAACTATTCAGAAATGATAATGTGGTGATTATAATTCTTGAGAGTTTTGCCCGTGAATATATAGGATATTATAATAAAGATCTTGAAGGCGGTACATATACAGGATATACTCCTTTTTTGGATTCATTACTGACACAGAGTCTGACTTTTGATGTGTCATTATGCAACGGCAGGAAATCCATTGATGCCATGCCCTCCATACTTGCCTCGTTGCCTTCACTGGAAACTCCTTATATTATCTCTCATTATGCAAATAATGATATCAATGGCTTTGCTTCTTTGTTAAGGAGAAAAGGGTATTATACTAATTTCTTTCATGGTGCCCCTAATGGTTCGATGGGATTTGATTCGTTTGCCAGGATGTCAGGTTTCGAGGACTATACCGGCCTCGATCAATATCCTGATAAAGCTGATTTCGATGGAATCTGGGGTGTCTGGGATGAACCTTTCTTTATGTTCTTCGCCGATAAACTTGATAGTTTTCCGCAGCCATTTCTTGCGTCAATATTTTCTGTGTCCTCTCATCATCCGTTTGAAGTACCTGAAAAATATAAAGGCAGATTTAAGAAAGGTCCCGCACCAATTGCTGAAGTAATAGGATATACCGATTATGCCCTGGGTGAGTTTTTCAGGAAAATATCAAATGCTCCCTGGTTCAGCAATACATTGTTTGTGATTACTGCAGACCATACAAACGAAACCCTGCATAAAGAGTATCAGACCGATTTCGGTGTATACAATGTTCCGATTATTTTCTATAAACCAGGCAGCTACCTTAAGGGAATTAAAAAACGTATTTCCCAGCAGATTGATATCATGCCAACTGTACTTAATTACCTTGGTTATGATGAAGAGTATATTGCATTCGGAAACGATCTTTTTGATGACTCAAATGAATCATTTGCATATAATACAAATGGAAGTGTATATCAATTATTTATGAAAGATCATATATTTGAAATGGTTGACAACAGACCTGTTGCCCTGTATAATTTCAAAAGGGACAGAATGCTCGAAAAAAACCTTCTCAATGAGCTTCCTGACCTGGCAAATACAATGGAAGAGAAGCTGAAAGCTATTGTTCAGTCATATAATACCAGACTTCTTGATAATGAAATGATTGTAAGAAAAGAATAAATATAATTTATAAAAACCGATAATTATGAAATCACGTCGTCAATTTCTTAGGCTAACAGGCACAGGGATACTTGCAGCCGGTACTATTCCGGTCTTAGGATCATCTGCACTTGTGACAACTCTGAAAAAATCATCTCCTGCAGATAGCTTTTCACTCGGAATGGCTGGTTATACATTCGCCAGATTCAATGTGGAGGAAACTATCAAAATAATGAAGCGGATTGATATAAAATATGTTTCCCTCAAGGATTTTCATATGCCTCTGAACAGTACACAGGAGCAGATAGCCGGGGTAATAGGAAAATTCAAAGATGCAGATATAACTGTGTATGCAGTAGGAGTTGTCTACATGAATACCCCTGAGTCTGTTGATCAGGCATTTGAATATGCAAAGATGGCTGGAGTTAATATGATCGTAGGAGCTCCGAATTATGAATTGCTTCCTTTAGTTGAGAAGAAGACCCGTGAATATGATATCCGGGTTGCCATACATAATCATGGACCTGATAATCCTTTATTCCCAAATGCAACCGATGTATGGGAACATGTTAAAGATCTGGATCCAGGGATCGGCCTCTGCCTCGATATCGGTCATGATATCCGCGACGGACATAATCCTGCTGCTGATATAGAAAGATACGGAGAACGTATCTATGATCTTCATGTCAAAGATGTTGATAAAGCCTCAAAGGAGGGTAAGACTATAGAAATGGGAAGAGGTATAATTAATATCCCCGATGTTGTTGCAGCACTCAGGAAAATTAATTATTCAGGTAAATGCAGCCTTGAGTTTGAGAAGGATATGCAGGATCCGCTTGCCGGGATTGCTGAATCAATAGGTTACTTTAAAGGGATAATGGCCTGTAAATAAATGTTGCAGGTTGCTGGTTGTTACCAATAGCTCTTAGTTTATATATCTTTAACCTGGTTCTGCCGGACTATTTTTTTTCTCATGATCAGGTAAACGATTTGTGCTACTGATGGGAATAAGAATATAACCAGTATCCATATCGGTTTATTCCTGATTTACCTGCCTGTACCTGGTAGGTAAGTTCAAGATCATTGAGCAGAGCCAGTATGTTCGAGTATTGACTTTACAATTAAGGCAGGATCAGTTTCTGAAACATTGAATAAAACAACATTCTTCAGGCTCCATTTCTTTATTACATCATCAACAAATGTATCCCTAACAGTGATGAGGATGCTGCTATTTGAAGCTCTTATTAACTTTCCCAGACATCCTGCCCAGCCCTTATTATTAAGTTCCAGTATTCCTATTTCATCAATAATGACCAATCCTTTATCACTTTGACCGGCAGGATTTAATATTTTTTCTCCCATTTCGGGTCCGAAAGGATTGATATGGAACTTGCCAATCTTTTCTTTCCATTTTTCCTCATTAATTCTTAAAAACTCTATTCTTTTCCCTGTTTCAATATCAACAATATCATAACCTTTAATCTGAGATTCACCCATTACTTTCATTGATAGTATTCCATTTACAGGAATATTTTTGCTTTTAAGATCTGCAGCCACCTTTTCTGCTAAAGCGGTTTTGCCTTCATTTCTCATACCACTGATAATAAATATCTTACGATTAAAACTTTTATTTTTACTGATTTCGGCAAGCCTTATGTCTGCATGTGAAATTACTTGTGATAAGATTAAAACCGGGTTCTTAACAAGGCTTTTAAAATCAGGAATACTTGCTATAAAATCAGGCAGACTCTCTACTGATAATTCAACTGCCAGTGGCAGGTTTTTAAACATGGTTCTTGAGAAGAAGTCCCTTATTAAAGGGTTATATAACTCTGTACCGATAACAGAAAAGCCTACAACAATCAAGGCAGCGCGGAAATTCATCTGTATACCTGTCAGAAGGCCGTTGATAACTGAATTTTCACCAGGTTGTATTTTTGAAAAGACAAAAGCCGTAATAAGCGTAATTAATACGAAAAAGGCCCAGAATTTTGGTTTGGAGATCCTCCGGAGTGAATTCTTATACCTGTATCCCCATACAATAATAATAGCTGTTACCGCGATGGACCAAATAAACCAGGGTGTATAATTCAGCAGCAGGAATACTCCTATAATCATAGATAGATCTATGACAAGCCAGATAATTGAATAATTGAAATTACTTTTATTACTGGTTACAGGATTCACTGTTTCAGTGCCTTTATAGTCCCTTATTGCAGTGGGTTGTTTTAATAATTTTCTTCCTACTCTTATCCCTATAACAGCAGCCAGTATACCAAAAAGAGCATATACAATTAACAAGATTATTATTGGCAGCCAAACCAGGTCGGTTTTTATATTCAGCTGTCTTTCAGCCATATTCAGAAGGTTTGTATATACTTCAACTATATTTGATCCATAGGAGATTATATAGCTAAATATCTTATGAAAAAGGTTCCATGACATTGCCAGCATAGCTCCGAAGATATAACCGGCATATGTTTTTCCCAGCAGCCTTACTGAAAGTTCCAGTAAAACAGATTCAGCCATTATAGCTATCATAGGTCCGAAAATTACGGCACTCGGCGACATAGTTTTCATGGTAGCACAAATCACTCCGGCTCTCCAGAAAAGACCTTTTTCAGTCCATTTAAAGCTTATAGAGATAAGGATTATAATACCAATTGCAGTGAGTATATTACCACTGAACGGGATCCTGAGATTATGCAAGAAACTGCCCAGTACAATCTCGGAGGCTGCCCAGATTGTTCCTGCAATAGCAGCCTTGATCCATTTTTCACTTAATTCAGGCTTCATAATCCTTCAGGATACATATCTTTTGTGCACAATAATCAAACAGATGATAGCCTCCCCCGGCCTCACTGATAAGATCAAATAATACATCAGGCTTTGTTATTCTTGTCGATCCGATAATATTTATATTATTATCAAATAACAGGTCCGGGATAATACTGCTCGAAGGTCCGACAACAATAGCCAGAGCTTTATCAGGGATAGCTGTAAGTAAATTATCAATCGTTTTGTTAACCAGTGTAAGACCTGTAATAATTATAATATCAGATTTATGAAATACTTTTTCATATTCCTCAGCGGGAACATAATACTTCTTATGTTCATCGGCCAGGGCATTCTCGTTTAATTCTAGTATATACAACTTGTTAGGAGTTTCAGCAATTTTCCTGATATAAGAATGGAAGGCTCCTACAATGGTGATAGTCTTATCTCCCTGCAGGTCGATCAGATCAAAAGGATCACAATCCTTAACGATATTGTAATTACCTCTCGAAATGATACCGGAAGAAATTGCATTCAAAACAGCAATCTTTAAAGTAAGTATAATGTTAGACTCTTTATCTGTTTCTAACAGGTCAGTTACTTTTTTCCCTCTTATGTTCAGTGGTGAAAAATCTCCATAATTCCTGTTGGTTTTAACACAATGAAGATATTCATCTGCAAACGTTGATGAAGTTCCAATACTATTATCAGATAAGCGGACTGCAGTAAGAAATAAACCTATCCTGATATCACTGATCGTAAGATTATATATTTTATCTTTATATTTGGATATCAGTAGATTATAAGTCTGTTCAATAATCATATATCAATCTTTATTGTCAGAATTCAACCTTATCATTAATCTTGAGAAGGTTAAAATTTGTGTCGATTACTAAGCTTGTTTCAGAAATTTAAGGACCGCAATTTAGGATTTTTTATTTTTCTCCGGACTCATCCAGCTTACAAATTGTACTGATTTATGCGGTTGTCCGATTATCTCTTTATATAATTCGGGTCGTCTTGCTCTTATATATCTTGATGCACCTGCCATAGTAAGTTTATCGGGCGTTATTTCGGCAGTGATAAAGATATCGTCAAAAGAACGGCACTCGGCAATTATATCGCCAAAAGGATCGATAATCATTGAGCAACCATTTTTAAGCTGGTTATCATCCATACCTACAGGATTTGAAAAAACTACATAAATGCAATTATCATAAGCTCTTGCAGGGAGCCATTTCATCAGCCATTCCCGTCCTTTTGGTCCATCAAATTCCACTCTCAGAGGTTCAGGGTCATTTTTCCTGTTTTCCCAGAGTTTTGGATCGCAAAACCCTGACTCTGGCCTGGGGGAGGGTGTACACATAGTAACATGAGGCATAAAAATTATATCTGCTCCCAGTAGTTTTGTGGCTCTTACATTTTCGATAATATTATTATCATAGCAAATCAGAATTCCACATTTCCAGCCATGAAGGTCAAAGACACAAAAACTGTCTCCGGGTTTCAACGATTTGTTAATAAAGGGATGAAGCTTCCTGTGTCTGGCAATCAGTCCCTTTTTATCAACACACACATGTGCTTTAAACAGGTTGTCATATTTGTCTTTCTCGAAAAATCCTGCCAGGATGACAATATTATTTTCTTTGGCTATACTAATTAGTTTTTGTGTAGTTCCCCCTTCAGGGATTGGCTCAGCAAGGTCTAGCATCTGTTCCCTGGAGAGGCGCCTTGCAAAAGTATATCCTGTAACAGAGCATTCATGAAATGCAATTATATCAGATCCTTCTTCTGATGCCTTTTTTGAAAGTTTTTCAATGATTCCCAGATTATAGTCTTTATCACCACTTCTGTTCTCAAATTGCGCCGTTGATATCCTGATTTTATCCATTGTTTCTGCTAATATGATCAGTACTTGTATTTATTTTTCTCATTCATCACTTTTTTAACCATTTTCCCAAACTGGCGTTCCTTCTTTCGTTTTTCAGCCAGGGTTAACTGAAAATGTTCCTGCTCTCTGTTCATTTTTCGATAATTTTCCAGGGAGTCTCTGTCAATTAATCCTTTTTCAAGGGCTTCGACTACTGCACAACCTTCTTCCATAAGATGTTTACAATCAGGGAATTTACATTTTAGTGAAAGGTTGAAGATATCATTGAATGTAGTATTGATACCATCAGAATCATCAGTAATGCCCAATTCTCTCATTCCCGGTGTGTCAATAATAATACCCCCGTTTTCGAGGATGAAAAGCTCCCGGTGATCAGTGGTATGTTTACCCTTGTTTGTACTCTTGCTGATTTCCCTGGTTTTCAGGATATCCTTTTTTAAAATGTTGTTGATCAGTGTTGATTTACCCACACCAGACGATCCTACAACACAATAGGTCTTCCCTTTTTCAATGAATGACATTATCTGATCAAGTCCCTCTTTGGTTATATTACTAAGCAGAATATACCTGGTATCTTTTTCTCTGGTCTTAAGAATACTTATAACTTCCTTGATCTCTTTTTCTGAAGAAAGATCAATTTTACTAATTACGAAAACAGGTTCGATACCAGCCGAATGGCATATTGTGAGGTATCTCTCCAGTCTGTTGATATTAAGGTTGTTATCAATTGACTGAACTATAAAAGCGATATCAACATTTGCAGCAATAATCTGTTTCTCTCCGGGTTTATTTATGCTCTGTCTTTCGAGAACAGTTCTCCTTGGAAGTATCTCGTGAATAATTGCCAGGTCATAGTTATAGGTTTTCATTATTACCCAGTCACCTACTGACGGGTAATCAGCCCTTGAGTTTGCCGTGAACATCATATTCCCGGTAATTTCTGCTTCATAATCGTTTTCTCCTGTGGAGACTACATATCTCTCCCTGTTCTCCCGTATTACTCTTCCTAAAGTATAATCACCAAGGTTCTTATCTACAAGATATTTAGCTATCTCCGATGTAATTCCTATATCCGACAAATTCATATTAGTAATTTATGAGAATTCTAATTTTTGTTATTGAGTATTACAAGCAAGCTTCAATACCTGTTTTACAAATTCAGTTTTACCCTCAGTATATTTTTCACGGTCGTTTTTATGCCTCTTTGCCAGGACTTTTTTCAATTTATTATATTGCCGGGCTATATCCGGATTCCTGACCAGGTAATCCCGGAAGACTATTTCTTTCACATTGCCTTCATATCTGACATGAATATGAAATGTCTGTCCGGTATATCCTTCTTTTGAATAGCCTTTTGCGAGCATTATGTGTGGCAGCGGGTTCTCTGGTTTTGGAATGTATTGGTATTTTATGCTTCCCAGGTTCTTAATTAAGAAATCTGTATTTGTAGTTTCCGGGATAATAAGCAGAATATCTATAGTTGGTTTAGCATATATTCCGGGGATTGCTGTACTGCCAATATGCTCAATCTTTACCTTAGGGTACTCTCTTAAAGTTTTCTTAATGTTTTCTTTTTCATGAAGGAATATTTCTGCCCACGAAGGATCGTATTTAACGAGAGAAACAGGAAAAAGCAATCCAAGCTCCTGAGTGCTCAATCTGTTAAGATCATCAGTCATAAATGACAATTCGTTATTTGATTTTTTGTATTAATAAATCACTATATGAGACAGGGACCAGATCTTCAACTTGTATATTAAAAAGGCTTAAAAAGTAATGACACTGTTCTAAGAGTTTATCTTTACCTCTGGTTCCATCATTATCAATTGCTTCAATTTCAACAAATTTACCCAATCCTTTTACATTATCCAGGTGAAATTTTACATTTTCGATAAAGTATATTTCTCTCTTTTTTTCAACAACAACCAGAATACCGAGTGCCTTTGTTAATACTTCCATTAATGAAGAACCCGGATCTGATTTAAACAGAGTTACATTAGATTGTTTTGGTCCCTCCTGATTCTTGCGTTGATAATAAATCAGCTGGTTTTCAATATTTCCTTCTCTCAACTTTAACCTGCCTGAACTGACATTGAAATATGTATCAATTTGATGATCAATGCCTTTGAAGTCGGTATTTTTTGATTTCAGGATCGCCCTTATTTTTTCCTGGTTAACACTCCTTGCTTTTATTTCGATATTTATAAACGCCATTGGTATTATTATAAGAAACGAGCCACAGCAGGTTTTTACTGACAGCTAACTGTTTGGTGCTCTGGTTGGTTTTTTGATGTAACCGGTTCCTCTATCTGTAAAAACAAATCGATACTTCCCGATATAAGGTCCTTCTGTTATATTAAATACATCTTTAGATTTTCCGCGGTAGACAATATTTTTTTCTTCCATGAGTTTTTATTCTTTAAATTATATCTGGTAAATATACGCTTCAATATTTATTTCGTAAATTATTTTTATGTATTAGACTTTTATTTGCATGAATTAATTAAAAGGGATATGTACCTGCTGATGCACCTGTTATATATGCGTCCAATGCCTGACGATCGAAAACAGAACCGTCGCTCCGGTTATAAATACCAAAACCAAGATTCCCCGTATAACCATTATCCCAGATGAACGGAACCATGCCAGAGTTTTTAGCCTCACGGGAAATATACTGATAATAATATGCTCGTGCGGCAAGGTGATATTCAAGTGTGCTGCCTGTCAGGGATGACCTGCGTAATGCTCCTAATTCGCCAAGAATAACCGGGTAACCATTGTCTGCAAAACTTGTTTTCATTTTTTGAAACTGGGAAAGCACATAAATCTCCTGGCCCCATGATGATATTGTACCATATTGGGCGAAATCGGTTCCCCATAAGTATTTTACCGTTGCCCATGAGGCATCGGCTTCAAGTCCGGTAAAATCCCAGGGGTCATAGTAATGGACCTCAACCATAAGACGATCTGCCACACTGTCGTTTGGTACAATTAAATTACTGACAGCCAGATCAATATTTGTATTATATGCCTGAATTACTAGATTCCGGTAAGCATTTTTCCCACCCGTGGAACGAACGGCATTCACAAAAGTCTGATTATATGACATTTGCACCTCAAAATTTTCTGAAGCAGGATCTGAATCAGTGTGCACTTCATTTGTTCCTGCAAAAATCAGGTGCTCATCATAATCACGGAAGAAGAGGGATATCTGTTCCCAGAGAGCTTTCTGCTTCGCATTTACAGCAGGCTGTTTATCAAAGGTGGGATTATTTTCAAGCCATCCTCCGTCCCAATGTATATTTAATATCACATACATTTCGTTGTTGCAGCAATAATCCACCACCTGTTTCACACGTTCAAGCCATGATGCATTTATTTTGCATGTACTGAGATTTTCCAGGTGACTGTCCCAGGCACATGGAATACGAATGGTATTTATTCCGGAAGCTTTCACTGAATCAATAAGTTGTTG
>CAZDOM010000074.1:0-14973 GCA_964507015.1 uncultured Rikenellaceae bacterium
TAGATCCTCGTAGAGGATCGAATAAAAGATATTCCAATTATTCTATTTTACCAACATCGTCAAAAAATTAAAAAGGAATCTTTCTTCATATTCAATTCCGGCATCTTGCAACATATTTTTATATTCATTCCTGAATTGACCATATTTATGATGCCTCTCCTGATTAGCAATATAACCATATACCTTTTCTATCTGATTTCTGCTGTATGAAAATGCACCATATCCATCCTGCCATTGAAATCTCCCCGCGAACCATTTCTTTTCATTTATAAAATATGCAGAGGACTTCTTCAAAACAGAAACAGTATCAGAAGTTGAGACCGATGGATTTCTCCCATACAATATATGGATATGATCATAGGATTCATTAACTATCAATGGTTTATGTCCAATATTTTTAAGTATGCCACTTATGTATGAAAATACCTCATCCCTGATAATTTGGTTTAATAATGACTCCCTTGAGATTGATCCTACAGAGTAGAAAAATGCGCGTCAAAAGCAGCATCGGGAGACCCTGAAATATTGACATGCAAAGAAGTGATTTCTTTGATGCTTTTAAATGCATGTAATAATGCAATAAACTCGCCAGAGATTAAATTAAATTAAATTAAATTAAATTTAATTTTAATACCAGGATCCATGGGCTTTGTATTCCATTTTGTCCGTTTCATTGATGTTAAAGGATTTTTTTCGTAAATTGCATTGAAAAATCCCCGCAATCATTAAGTCTAAAACAATGAAAACAAAACTTACGCTGATTTTTCTATTACTGGCAGTTACACTATTAATAATTAACTCCTGTTCTCCGGCATATGTGCCAAACGTTATTAATGCTCCTATGCTTACGAATAAGGGTGAAATACAAGCATCTGTTCATTTAGGCACCTCAGGATTTGATCCACAGGTTGCCTATGCCGTTACTGATCATCTTGGAATCATGGTTAATGCCAGCTTCCTTGATGTGACAGATACGTCATCAATTACCAATAATTACCATAAGCATATCTTTTTTGAATTCGGGCCCGGTTATTATAAGAATCTTAAAAATGGTTTTAAATTCGGAACATATACTGGCATAGGTTTTGGAAGGATAAACGGTGAATGGGAAAATCCATTATTTACCTCAATAACTAATGTTAAAAGCACACGTCTCTTCCTTCAACCTACTTTGGGTTATACTTCAAAGATATTAGACCTCGGAATCTCTTCCAGGTTTGTTATAATCACTTTTAGTCAGGATTCGGAAAAAGATACAGGTATAATGTTCGAACCTGCTTTAACAGCAAAACTGGGCTGGGATCATATAAAGATTGTCGGTCAGGTCGGATTAGCATATCCTCTTAATGAACAGAACATTCATTTTCCATACCAGCCAGGTCTGTTTTCCCTGGGCCTCCAGGCAGGTTTCGGTAAAATTTTTAAATAACCTCCTGTTTAGATAATATTTTTAAAAAGCCCGGACCTGCAATAAATACTTATTCTGTCCTTATTGAGTTGGCCGGATTCATCACTGCTGCCTGGTAAGCTTTGTAACTTATTGTAATAAATGTAATTACTATAGTGATGATTGCTGCAATCACCAATATCAAAACACTAATCTCTGTCCTGTATACATAATTTTGAAGCCAGTTATTCATGAAATAGTATGCCACAGGTATTGCAATTACAATTGATATTGCCACAAGTATCAGAAAGTCCCGTGCTATAAGCCTTACAATAACTCCTTCATTGGCACCGAAGACCTTCCTTATTCCAACCTCCCTGGTTCTCTGCTCGACCATATATGAAGCAAGACCGAATAATCCAAGGCAGGCTATCAGGATGGCAAGAATTGTAAATAAAGTAAAAATAAGTCCTCTTTTCTCATCAGCCTCAAACTGCCTGTTAAATCTCTCTTTAAGAAATGTATATGAAAAAGGCTGATCGGGGAATACCTCATTCCATTTTGATTCAATGAAACTGATTGTCTGCTCTGTGTTATTACCACTGAGTTTGACATAAATTATATTTCCGAGTTCGCGGTATATAAGCATTAATGATTCTATCTCGTTATACATCCCTGTCTGGTGATAATCGGCCATCATTCCTATAACGCTTGCCCGTATTGTATTCTCATCTCCCAGTTCTACTCTTTTTCCAATGGGATCCTGCCAGCCCAGCCTGTTTGCCAGGGTTTCATTTACAACTACACCCAAAAGTGTATCGGAAGGCATATCCTGCTGAAAATCACGACCTTCGACCATCCTTATACCAAGGGCTTCTACAAAATCATGATCGACAACAGTAAAGTTAACTCCTCTCTGAACCATTCCCTGGTCTGTTTCAACATTCATAATTACCTTTGCCGAACCTTCTCCGACAGAAGTATTTGTGGAGGTAACATACTTTATATTTTCATTTTCTAGAAGAGTCTGTTTCAGCACAGGGTATTTACGTACCATGCCTCTGTTTAACTGAAGCGTCAGAACATTCTCCTGATTAAATCCCTGGTCCATTGTCTTCAGGTAGTTAAGCTGCCTGAATACGACAAGGGTACACACTATCATAACCACAGATACTGTAAATTGTATAACTACAAGTATCTTTCTGAACAGGCTTCCTGCAGAACCTTTTGTTATTTCACCCTTAAGAACTGTAACAGGAGCGAACCTTGATAAGAAAAATGCTGGATAGCTGCCACCTAGTATACCGGCAATAACTATGACTCCAATAACGGAGAACACAACAACAGGACTGTATAATATTGCAAGACTGAACGATTTTCCTGCCAGCATATTAAATTTTGGGAGAATAATAACAAGCAGTATAAGGCTTATTATCAGAGATATAATCGTCAAAACTAATGATTCCGATAAGAACTGTGCAACCAGTGTTGACCTCCTTGATCCTACTACCTTACGCATGCCTACTTCGCGTGCACGTTCTGCTGAACGAGCTGTTGCAAGGTTCATATAATTCATCGCTGCTATTAATACAAGGAACAGGGCTATGATGCCAAAGATGTAAACATATGTTATACTGCCTGTAGGTTCCGGTTCACCCGGATTCGTAGAATAAAGATGGATCCTGGTAACCGGTTCCATGATATATTCAATTTTTATTTGCAGCGGCTCGAATATTGTCTTCATATGTGCATCGTACATACCCTGCATCTTTGTTTCAAAAGCCTCAACATCAACACCTTCAGGAAGCAAGAGGTAAGTAAAAACACCAAAATTACCCCAACTTCCCAGCTGCTTCGGAAGATTATTACGTGCTGATACTGCATCAAAACGAAAATGTGAATTGAATGGTACATCCTCTATCACACCAGTGACCTCATAGCTGTCTTCGCCGGCAGTAAGAGTTTTTCCTATTGGATCATCATCCCCGAAATACCTGGACGCTACAGTTTCAGTTAGGACTATTTTACCAGGATCTTTAATGGCTGATCTTACTTCACCTTTCAGGACTTTATAACTAAAAATATCGAACAAGGTGGAATCGACATAATAGAAGTTCTCTTCTATAAACTCCTTATCTTCATATTTATACAATGCTCTTGGCATATTGATAAATCGTACAAATGACTGCACCTCAGGATAATCCTGGACAACCTGCGGTCCGAAAGGAATCTGTGCGACATTCCATGTGAACTGATCATCTGTCTCCGTGATTTTCGATGAAACACGATATATTCTATCAGAATTCTCATGATACCTGTCGTAACTAATCTCATCAAAAACATAAATAATAAGGAATAAGGCACTGGTAATACCCAGTGTAAGCCCCAGTATATTCAGAATACTGTAGCCGTAATGTTTTCGTATATGACAAGTGGCGGTCTTTAAGAGGTTTTTAATCATTAATTCAAGTTTTAAAAGTCGGGATTCTAAATTATAATCTATTTAAGTTAATCTTTGTCTTTTTACAAACATTAACAGTAATTTAACATTGTATTGATTTTTTGGTGATCATTGACTTATTTTGTTACTCCAAAGACGTAATAAAGTTCAAAATGCAACAGAATCGAATGAAAAACGTCTTTATTATAATTGGAAACGTGTTATGATAAGAAAATTCCTCCGCCTGTCCTTTCGTAATATACAGAAGCACAAGGGTTTTGCAATTATTAATATCATAGGACTCGCCATTGGACTGGCAGTTTCATTGTTGATTGTCTTATGGATCCAGGATGAATTGAGCTATGAAAAGTTCAACGTTAATGCTGATAATATATTCAGGGTAGAGGAGGATCAGTTTTACTCAGGTGAAAGATACCATGTGACAGTTACGCCTCACCCGAGCGGACCGGTATGGAAAGAAAAGATACCTGAGATAAAGGAACAGACACGAATCAACAGGCTTCCCAGGATTCTGTTTCGTCAGGATGAGACAGTTTTCTTCGAATCATCTGTTATAGCAGCAGACTCCGGAATGTTCAGGATGTTCACGATGCCCTTTATGCTGGGTGATCCTGAAACTGCTCTCCGCGACCCTCATTCAATTGTCCTTACAGAGAACATGGCTGAAAAATATTTCGGCGATGAAAATCCTATGGGTAAAACCATGACACTTGAGAATCAACTCCAGTTCATGGTAACAGGTGTTATGAAAGATCTGCCACATAATTCAATGTTTACATTTGAAGCAGTGATACCATACTCTTTATTAAAAGAAATAGGAGCAATAAGCGATTCGTGGGGCAGTAACTCGATATACACATTTATTCTGGCTGAAAAAAACATCGACGTTGAAGCAGTTAACAAGAAACTTACCGACGTTGTCCTTGAATACAATCCTCAGACAACCACTAAATACCTTCTGTTTCCATTCCTCGATATACATCTGCATACCCAGTTTGGCTTTGAGATCAGCAGAGGACCGGTAATAATAGTTACTATTTTTACCCTGATTGCTGTTTTTGTACTTCTTATTGCCTGTATTAACTTTATTAATCTGGCAACAGCAAAAGCTGCTGGTCGTGCAAAAGAAATAGGGATCAAAAAAGTTACAGGTGCTGACCAGAAGACTCTGATAGTACAGTTTATGCTTGAATCGCTCTTCCTGGTCACAATTGCACTGCTGCTGGCTGTAATATTGGTCGGATCATCCCTTCCTTTATTCAATAATATTACAGGAAAGGTTTTTATCCTTGCTGACCTGTTTCAGTTCAGATTTATCATCAGCCTTTTCTGTACCGGAATTGTTGCCGGACTGATCTCCGGTATTTATCCCGCTCTATACCTGGCATCATTCAGACCGGCGGCAGTGTTGAAAGGGGAAATAATATCAGGAAAAGGCAACGGTAAGCTCAGACGGATACTGGTAGTGATCCAGTTTACTCTGTCAATTCTTATAGCCACAACAGCCACAATAATGTATTTGCAGATGAGACATCTGCAGAACATTGATCTGGGCTTTGACAAGGAAAACCTTATTTGCATACCCATGACAGATTATATGAAAGATAAATACTCTTCACTTAAAAACGAGCTCCTGAAAGAAACACTTATTGAGGGTGTTACGGCGTCTATGAGTAATCCTGTGAGAATGGGAAGCAATTCTGGAGGAGCAGACTGGGATGGCAAGGATCCGGAAAAAACAGTATTGATTGGGACAAATGCTGTTGATTACGACTATCTTGAAACAATGAAGATGGAGCTTGTTGCAGGGCGAGACTTCTCAAGAGAATTTATATCTGATCTGGCAAAAGATACTACAGGCAATTTCCTTATTAATGAAGAGGTAGTAAAAATGATGGGAACAGATGATCCTGTAGGTAAAAGATTCAGCTTTATGGGACTCGATGGCAGGATTGTGGGTGTTTTGAAAAACTTTCATTTTAAAGGGGCCGATCAGGCTATCGAACCAATGGCTTTTGCCCTTACTGAAACTAACTGGCTCAATTGTATACTGATCAGGCTGACTCCCGGAAACACTGCTGAAGCCCTGAAAACAGCAGAAAGTGTGTGGAATAAAGTCCTTCCTGAATATCCGTTTGACTATTACTTCATTGATGAGGATTACAGGAACCTTTTCAGAACTACAATTCGTCTTACAGAGTTATTAAGATATTTTACCATTTTGACATTGATTATTGCATGTCTGGGTTTATATGGCCTCTCCGCCTATTCAACCGAGAAGAGGACCAGGGAAATAGGGATTAGAAAAGCAATGGGAGCAGGGATAGTGAAAATACTATGGACAATGGTAAAAGAGTTTATTATTCTCATTCTTATTTCACTTGTATTTGCCTTGCCAGCCGGATGGATTATTTCCAGTAACCTGCTTAAACAGTTCGCAAGCAGAATTGATATGTCACTATTGGTTTTTACCGTAATAGCCGCCGGAGCAATTCTTGTTGCCATCATAACAGTAAGCTTTCAGGCAGTTAAAGCTTCTCTTATCAATCCTGCTGTTGCTCTTAAAGTTGAATAAAAATCATTTATATCTATAAAATAAATTATTCCCCATGTTCAGCAATTTGATCAAACACAGCTTAAGATCGTTTAAAAGACAACGGTCATACATTATTATTAATATTCTGGGACTGTCGATTGGTATCGCCTGCAGTCTCCTTATTGCACTATTCGTAATAAATGAAGCCAGCTATGATAATTTCAATGTCAGTAAAGACAGAATTTACAGACTGGTGCTTAATGGCAAACTGGGCGGACAGGAATTTGTTGGTGCTTTTACATGTGCACCTATTGGACCTACAATGTTAAGAGAGTTTCCCGAGGTAGATGATTATCTGAGGATGACAGGTCGTGGACCTACAATAATTGAGTACGAAGATCTTACATTTACTGATGAGAATGTGATAGAGGCCGATTCTACTTTTTTTAACTTCTGGTCAATACCTTTGTTAAAAGGGGATCCTAAGGAGGTTCTTAATAAACCAAGAAGGGCAGTTATAACAGAATCAATGTCAAAGAGGATGTTCGGTGACGAAGATCCCATAGACAAAGCAATCAGGATCGGAAATGACACTGCCAGATATATTATTTCCGGGATGATGGCAGATGTTCCCGGGAATTCTCATTTTGATGCACATATTGTCACATCTTTCATGACAAACCCGAGGTCTCAAAATCCTATCTGGTTGAGCAACAGCTACAGTACCTATGTACTTTTAAACCCAAACACGAATTATAAGAATGTTGATGAGAAGATCATTACACTGCTTGAGAAATATGTAGGCCCTGAAGCTCAGCGATTTATGGGAATAAGCTTTGATGAGTTCCTTGCCCAGGGCAATAAATACAGGTTCTTCCTGCAAAATCTGTCAGATATACATCTCGACCCCTCAATACAGCAGGAGTTTAAGCAAGCAAGCGATCCTAAATATTTATACATCTTTGGTACTATTTCGATATTAATACTTCTTATTGCTGCCGTTAACTTCATGAATCTTGCAACAGCCCAGTCTGCCAGAAGGGCTAAAGAGGTTGGTGTAAAAAAAGTAGCTGGTTCAACAAGGGGTATGCTTGTTTCACAGTTCCTTTCCGAATCGTTTATACTCTCATGCATCGCGCTTATTGTTGCCCTGCTTATAATCTGGATTACACTTCCATATTTCAATAACCTGCTGGGAACAGCTCTGAAACTTTCACTGTTCGGAAAATGGTATATTATTCCCGTACTCATTCTCTTCACTCTTTTTGTCAGCCTGCTGGCCGGAAGTTATCCTGCTTTCTTTCTTTCATCATTCAATCCGTATGAAGTCCTCAAGGGAAGCATCACCGGGAGTAAATCCAATGGTACATTGAGAAGAATATTAGTGGTATTTCAATTTGCAGTTTCGATACTCCTGATAACCAGCACATTAATTATGTACCGCCAGATATCTTTTATGTTGAATAAGGATGTCGGATTCACTAAAGAACACATGCTCGTAATAAACAGGGCAAATGCCCTGGAATCGCGTGTTGATGCATTCAAGGATGCAGTTAAAGAAATACCTGGTGTAATAAATATTGCTGGCGCCACAGCTGTTCCGGGCCGGACAAACAACACTAACGGTTATGGGATTGAAGGCAGAAGGGAAGAGACGATACTCATGGCAACAGCATGGGTGGATTATGATTTTATTGATACCTATGGTATGACACTTACAGAAGGACGCAATTTTGAAAAATCATTCACTACCGACAGGGAGGCTTGCATAATTAATGAAAGTGCCCTTAAAAACTTTGAAATTTCCGATATATCAAAAACCAGATTTCTCCAGCCTCTGGATTCCGGAAATTTTCTCTCCCTGCAGATTATCGGGGTAGTCAGGAATTTTAATTTTGAATCATTACGTAATCCGATACAACCGTATATTTTCCAGTTAAAAGGAAATAATAATCTATGGGGATATATAACTATCAGATTATCAGGACAGAACTACCAGCAGACTATCATTGATATTGAAAACAGGTGGAAAGAATTTACAACAAATGACCCGATGCAGTATTATTTCCTGGATGAGGATTTCGAGCAGATGTACAGCCAGGAAAAGCAAAACGCACAACTTGCAGTAATATTCTCAATACTGGCTGTCTTTATTGCTGCACTCGGATTGTTTGGACTCACCTCATTTACAGTTGAACAAAGAACAAAAGAGATTGGTGTAAGAAAGGCGATGGGATCATCAGTAGCCGCTATCTACCTGGTCATTTCCAGAGAGATATTGGTGCTGGTCTCAATATCAGCACTGATAGCATGGCCTTTGATCTACTTTATTGCAAATAAATGGCTCGAGAATTTCTATTTCAGGATAAGTCCGGGTGCCTTTAGTTTTTTGGCCGGACTAATATTGGCAATCAGTATTGCACTGCTGACAACCAGTTACAGGATATTGAAGGCCGCAAGGATAAATCCGGCGCAATCGCTTAAATATGAATAGAAACCGGACTGCCTTATGTTCAGAAACTACCTCCTGGTAACATTTCGTAACCTGCTTAAAAATAAAGTATTCACAATAATCAACATCCTTGGTTTGGGTGTCGGTCTTTCTGTCTGCATAGTTGCCTTCTTCAACCAAATGTTCAATTATGAGTTTGACAGAAGCAACGAAAACTTTAACGAAATCTACAGGGTAAACTGTTTCCGTGATATGAAGGGGAGGGAACAGGAATATGGTATTGTTCCTTCGACACTGGGACTGGAGATAAAAAAAGACATTCCAGGGATATTTAGGAGCTCCAGGCTGCAAAGAACAGGTTCTCCGGTAAAAAAGGCTGAGGGTGAAGATTTATTTCCCGCACAGGTATCATTCGTTGATCCTGACTTTCTTCAGATTTTCACACTCCCATCAGTTAAGGGAGATACTAAGGTAATACCAGGGCCGGGTAATGTTCTCCTGAGTGAAACCATGTCTCATACATTATTTGGAAATGAAGATCCGTTAGGAAGGGGTATTACATTATTCAATGATCAGAGCGAGGAATTTACATATACAGTGTGCGCGGTATTTAAAGACTTTCCTGACAATTCAAGCTTCAGGATAGACATATTGGCCGGATTCGATAATTTCCTCAGGATGTGGGATGTTGATGATGCTAACTGGAGGCTGTTGATCACGGCACTTTTCATCCAGGTACCTGATAAATCGATAATTCCCTCGGTCTCAAGATCGCTTGGGGAATATCTTACTGTTCAGAACGAAGCACGAGAAGATTTCAGGATTAACAGGTTTACAATTATGCCACTAAGGGATGTCGGCTCCAATGCCAGAAATGTCTGGAATTCAGGCTTATTTCCTTCATTACATCCTGCGGCATTGATAGCTCCCCCGGTAATGGCAATATTCATCCTGCTTATCGCATGCTTCAATTTTGCAAATACATCAATTGCCACGTTCAGCAGAAGGCTTAAGGAAATTGGCCTGAGAAAGACCTTTGGCGGACAAAAAAGACAGCTAGTTGCACAGTTTATGTTTGAAACATTTATCATCTGCCTGTTTGCACTTTTTATTGGAATTGCACTGGCATATATACTCGCCCCTGCCTATAGTAGCCTGTGGTCATATATGTCATTAGAGGTTACCTTTAAACGATATGGTATATTCTGGATTTTCCTTCTTCTTCTTCTTCTCATGACCGGCTTTTTTTCAGGTGTTTACCCGGCATTGCATGTTAGCTCATTCAATCCGGTATATGTATTCAGGGGTAAAACTCTCTTTAAAGGATTCTCCAAATTATCTGTCATCCTTCTTGTATTTCAGTTTATATTATCAATAACTGCACTTGTAATGGGTATAGCCTTTACAAAAAATGCTGATTATCAGAGGACGCTCGACCTTGGTTATGACAGGGATAAGATCATTATTCTGCCAGTTCCTCCGGAGAAAAGTATACCACTACAGATCGAAATCCAGATGAATCCGAAAGTATTATCTGTCGCCGGAACTTATCAACATATAGGGTGGGGGGCCTATCGCAGACCTGTCGAGGACGAAGAAAAACAACTAGAAGTTGATATTCTTAACATCGGTCCTGATTATGCTCAAACAATGGGATTGAGGATTCTGGAGGGAAGACTTTTTGATAAAACACGATATGAGGCTGATATTACAAATAATTCAGTAATAGTAAATCAAAAACTGTTAAGAGATTTTGGATGGGACAATGCTGTGGAAAAAACAGTTACACTATACGATACTACACGATTCAATATTATTGGAGTTGTTGAGGATTTTTACACCTCAGGTGTCTGGAATAAGATTGAACCTACTATCCTAAGGGTGACCGGGAATGATCAGTTTTATAGCCTTGTTATAAGGGCAGAACCTGTAAATATACCGGATGTTCTCGATTTTATGAGCCTGAAATGGAAAGAGCTGGTGCCGAATCAGGTCTTTGGTGGTCAAACACAGGAAGATATCATGCAGGAAGAAAAAGACATAAATGGAGGTATTGTCAAAGTTTGCGTATTCCTTGCAATTGTGGCAATACTTATGTCACTCATAGGAATGTATAATATGGTATCTCTTGATGTCATCAAACGAACCAAGGAGGTCGGCATAAGAAAGATACAGGGTGCTCCCGTACCATTTTTAATGTTCCTTCTTAGCAGGAAATTCCTCGTGGTTCTTCTTATATCTTCTGTTTTGGGATGTACTGGAGGGTATTTTATATCAGAGATGCTGATGGATAGTATCTGGGATTACTATGTTGACATAACTGCCGGTATCCTGTTATCTTCAATTATTATAATGATAGTAGCTACATTGCTGACTATCAGTACAAAGGTTTTCAGGGCTGCTATGAGGAATCCTGCAGATTCGCTACGTTATGAATAGTGCCTGGCAGTTGGTAGCTGGTAATAAGGAAGCTGGTTTTTGCCAATTGCTTTTTGCCAATTGCCAACTTATAATGCTAAAAATAATAAGATACTAATACATTCTGTTAATAAGCTGTCCTATCTCATCACGTTTCTTAAGAGGGAAAGAATGATTCTTCCCGTCCCTTGTCACAACATTTATTCCTTTTACAAAGCTCAGGTTCTTATTATAGAAAATTACTTCCAGAATATTCTCAAACATGATCTCGAAATTGAATCTCTCTTTCAACTCATCAAGAGATTTGAAATATATACGCTGATTTGTCACTATAATCTTGCCATCAACCTTTTGATCATCAATAACCTGGTTGGTATCTCCAGCTTGAAGGACTGTTTCGTTAGGATATAATTTGACTGTCATATATTAAGATATTAAGTGCTCTTTTTTAATTCGTTCATTGAATATCCATCATAAAGACGACGAACATAACAGAAAGTTGCAGAACTAACGGAAAAAATATTTTCTGCTTTGCAAGGAGAGAGGTATTTCCTAATAATGCAGCTTATGAGTACATGATATTTTTGTCAATTTATTAGACATTTTATATTATCTTGGTCATTTCTTTACTCAGTGAGAATATGAATACTAACAAATTTGTTTATGGTGCTTCGCCTACAATGATCAATGTACTGAATATTGTACGCAAGATTGCCCCGACAGATGCAAATGTCCTTATATTGGGTGAAAACGGAACAGGGAAAGAGCTAATTGCCAGGGAAATACATAATCTCTCTGAGAGGGCAGGGGAGATTATGATCAGTGTTGATATGGGTTCAATAACCGAAACTTTGTTTGAGAGCGAACTTTTTGGTCATGTACGGGGAGCTTTTACTGATGCCAGGGATGACAGGAAGGGTAAAGTTGAATTAGCTTCGGGTAGTACATTATTCCTTGATGAGATAAGCAATCTATCTCTCAGGTCACAATCAAAACTTCTTAATGTGCTCCAGAACAGAGAGATAACAAGAGTAGGTTCAAACAAGCATATCGCGGTGGACATCAGGCTCATCTGCGCAACCAACAAGGATCTGGAAAAAATGATAGGAGAGGGCAGATTCCGTGAGGACCTGTTGTACCGGATAAATACTATCCTTATTGAAGTACCGCCGTTGCGAGACCGGGTAGATGACATACCGATCCTGGCAAGCCACTTCCTGAAGGTATATTGTGGAAAGTATAACAAGACTGCTGCCCGGATAAATACACATGCCCTTGAAAAACTTGCTAACTACTATTGGCCAGGCAACGTTCGGGAGTTGCAGCATGCTATCGAAAAAGCTGTTATTATGAGTGATTCTTCAGTTCTGCTTCCCTCAGATTTTGAATTCAAGACATCACCAAGAAGTACCTCTTCTCATGAAATCACTTTAGCAGAGATGGAGAAGAGGTTTATCCTGGATTGTCTCAAAAGACATAATAACAACATCAGTGTTGCGGCTGCAAGTCTTGGTATAACAAGGCAGACCCTCTACAACAAGCTCAGGAAATTCGATAACGGTTATTCCTGACTTATACGATCTTCCCGTCGAAGAGATTCACTATCCTGTGTGCATAACCTGCATCTCTGTCATTATGAGTAACCATAACGATTGTGGTTCCCTCCTTATTTAGCTCCAGGAGAAGATTGATCACCTCAATACCATTCTTTGAATCAAGGTTACCTGTTGGCTCGTCAGCAAGTATAAGCCTGGGATTTGCCACTACAGCACGTGCAATAGCAACCCGCTGCTGCTGTCCTCCTGAAAGCTGCTGTGGGAAGTGCTTGGCACGATGAGTAATCTTCATCCTGGTTAAAGCCTCTTCGACTTTCTGCTTTCTTTCTCCTGCTTTCATCCGCAGGTAAATCAGAGGCAGCTCAACATTTTCATAAACATTAAGCTCGTCGATGAGGTTAAATGACTGGAAGACAAACCCTATGTTGCCTTTACGGAAAATTGTCCGGTCACGTTCCTTCAGGTTCGCAACTTCTGTTCCGTTGAAGATGTAACTTCCGGAAGTTGGATTATCAAGTAATCCCAGGATATTGAGAAGAGTTGATTTCCCGCATCCTGAGGGACCCATGACTGCGACATATTCGCCATCCTTTACACTGAGGGTAACTTTATTGAGAGCTGTTGTCTCTACCTCTTCAGTTCTGAAGACCTTGGTCAGATCATTAGTTTGAATCATTGCATTAAGTATTAAATGTTGAAAATATTACTTTTTGAAAACCAGTTTTTCATTTTTCCCGAAGGATTCATACCCCGATATTATAGCTTTTTCTCCTGGCTGCAATCCGTCAAGAACTTCATAGTATTTCGGGTTTTTCCTCCCGATAGAGATATTTCTTCTAATAGCAAAATCTTCTGAAGGATCCAGTACGAATATCCACTGTCCGCCTGTCTCCTGAAAGAATCCCCCGATAGGTACCATTACTGCCTCCTTGGGCTGACCCAGTTGCAGGCTGATATAGTATGTCTGTCCTGTTCTGATATTATCCGGCATAGTATCGGTAAAAACCATATCTATTTCAAATGTTCCGTTTCTCACTTCAGGGTATACTCTTCTGACCAAAAGGTTAAAAAGGCTTCCCTGTCTGTCAAGGGTGGCTGTTAATTGGGTTTTAATCCTGTCGATATAGTGTTCATCTATTTGCGCCGATACTTTATATGATGTTAATACATTGATCTGTCCCATATTAGCACCACGTGAGATTGATTGTCCTATCTCGGGTACAAGCAATCCAAGCTGACCGGCGACCGTTGCCTTCACATTAAGATTCTCCACTCTTTGCCTTACAAGCGCAAGGTTTTTTCTCATATTCTCAAGATTAATCTTAATTGTTTCCACCTGTACAGAGCGAAAGATAGAATCTGCCTTCTGACGTTCTGTAAAAAGCTCCTGTGAGCTCAGGGCCATATCCAGATCCTCTTTTGATCTGATGAATTCTTCCTGCGAGATAAGATTGTCTTTTATCAGTTTTACATTTTGCTGGTATGTACGTTCCTTTCTTTCTATATCATATTTCAGACTGATCAGTTCTCTTTTTATGGCTATCCTTTCCTGTTCCATGGTAACCTGGGTGTTGCGCAGGAAGTTTCCCTTCTCTGCAAGCTGGGCTTCACTGTCAAGGATATTCAAATAAAGGTCAGGATTGGTGAGTCGTAAGATGATATCATCTTTTTCCACCATTGAACCCTCCTCTATAAGTATTTCCTCCACCCGGCCACCTTCAAGAGCATCAAGGAAAACAGTACTTATAGGTTCCACTGTACCAGGAACGGTTATATAATCGTTAAACTGGCCTTTTACAACTGTCTCAATTATTAATTTATCCCTTTCAACTTTATATGTCGAGACATGCTCTGAAAAAAATGCCATATAGGACAATACCAGGATAATAATTGCACCAATTATAAATCCAATATGTTTCTTTTTGAGACCTTTTTTCTTCTCAATTGGTTTGTCCATATTTTCAAGCGGGGTATCCATATCGGTCAATATATTAATTATTTAAAAATTATTTTCTCGTATTCTCCTGTTACATAGAAACTTATTGACAGCTTCCTGATCATCATATGAAGTTTTGTTCTTAAAGCTTCTGATTCAGCTCTGAAGAGGGATGTTTTAGCTGCGGAATAATCTGTAACATCGACAAGTCCCGATTCAAATTTCTT
>CAZDOM010000075.1:0-14854 GCA_964507015.1 uncultured Rikenellaceae bacterium
ATTACAAGCCAACCTTCTTTCGTCTCGATAGGGGAGCCGCAATTCCCAATCTGTACCAGCTCCCAGTGAAATCTTGGTATCTGAATGAGTTTGGCTTCGCGCCAGATATTTAATTTATCTGAATAAGCTATATAATTATTCACACCATCTATCCTGCACAGCATGGTATAATTACCTTTTATCTTTCTGGGGAACAGCGCCATACCTTTGTTCCTGGCAATTTCACCATTAATGGTTAATGCTTTGAAGTGGTAAAAATTTTTGGTTTCAAGTAATTTTGGTAATATGGTTTGGCCGTCATATGCAGTATAGGTAGCATAGTAAGTTACTTCCCCGTTATCATCGGTGAATCTAACAAAACGTGCATCTTCAATGCCATTTTTTTCAGCTTCGGAGGTAGGAAAAATGACTCTCTCAGAGATTGCTGAATCAAGCGAAAAGTCAAGTTCGTAATGAGATTTTGCCAGCCACATCATTTGATTAATGATTGATTGTCTACTGGCTGAAAGATCATGTGTTTCCCTGGTCTCTTCTACGGCTCTTTTCAATTCGCCATAAGTAAACCTGTCTCCTAATTTTTCCAATACAAAAATAGGCGAAATTTTATTGTCGAAATCACGCATTTCATCAAGTTTCTTTATAAATGATTTCTTATTATAAATATGCCTTTTTATTCGCTCTGCTTCTGCCAGCATTTTGCCGACGGGTTCAACAATCAGGTTATTGTCCTTATCAATAATACCTGAACGAAAAACAATGGATGAAATATGCCCTTCACCGGTTGCTCTGAAACTAAAAATCACCCTTTTCTCCCCCAGACTTAATTCCGACTGATCGGGATCTTCTACAATCGATGGATTAAAAAAAGCTGCCGATTCAATGGAATATTCCTTAGTGAAATATGAACCTATAAGGGCTTTCCGCGATTTATCATTATTATTCTGTTTTATGTTCAGCTCTTTAAACAGATGATCCAGCTTATTATAATGTGTTTCAAATATTGATGAAATATTCCTATGACGTCTGGCGTAACCTCTCAGCACCTGACTTAATGCAGTATTTACCTCATTATCAGACATAGCCATCACATGACGAATAATATCTTTACTTCTTTCATCGGAAGTATAATAGAAGCGGGCGATGACCCTGCTGGGATCAGGGAGAAACTTACTATCCTTTCTTGTTACTGTTACTTGCATAGTACGCTGATATTATTTTAAGCATAAATATTCATAAAAAAGGGTAACATGTTCTTTATTTACAACTTAATCAGTTAAATATGAACTGATTACAATAACAAATCCTTTTGAACAATGATAGAAAAAAAAACTGAGATTTTCATGCCCGGGCTTTAACTTTTTCTATTTAAGAGAAAAAACGCACTTGCAGCGGCGATCGGGTGTGCGGCTTCTGATGGCTATCGGCACATCATCAGGAAGCAGGATGACTGACGTTCGGCATCAGTAGGCCAATTTTTTTTATATCTTTGATATACAACGATTATTGACTTTAATCCTAAATCTCAACCTTATGAAAAAGATTCTTTTTCTTTTCGCATCTGTTCTTCTTGTTTCATGTACCGGGAAGAAGGAAATTGCCCAATATTCAATTGAACAGTTTTTTAAGAATGTATCAATTACAGGGGGATATTTTTCTCCTGATGAGACAAAGCTTCTTGTTACCAGTAACGAAACCGGTATTTATAATGTATTCGAAATAAATATTTCCGATGGCACAAAACGGCAGATAACAAATTCCACAACTGAATCTTTATTCGCGGTGGATTATGTACCAGGTACCAAACAAATTCTTTATTCTGCTGATAAAGGTGGAAATGAAAATGATCACCTGTATCTTCTTGATGAAGATGGTTCTGTTATTGATCTCACGCCGGGAGATGACGTAAAAGCTTCATTCAGTGGATGGAGCAAGGATAAGAAAACACTCTACCTTTTGTCTAATAAGCGTGATCCCATGTATTTTGACCTTTACAGTATGAATGTAGGCGAATGGAAGGAAGAGATGATCTATGAAAACACGGGTGGTTTAAGTCTTGCAGGCGGAACAAGAGACAGGAGCATCCTGGCACTGCAAAAATCTATTACTACCAGTGAGTCTCAACTTTTCCTTTTTAACAGAGTAACAGGAACCACTACTGAGGTCTCTGAACCTGATAAGCCGGGATTATATAATGGATCAGGTTTCAATAAGGATAATAAATACTTCTTTTACACCACCGATGCAGGCAGAGAGTACAGTTACCTGGTCAGTTATAATATTTCCACCGGTGAACGTGAGGTTATGTACGAGACAAACTGGGATGTATCCGGACAATATCTGAGTGAAAATAATAAATACAGGATAATAGTAATCAATGAGGATGCACGTTATATCATCAAGATTATGGAGGCTGATACCGGAGAAAGTGTGACATATCCTGAAATACCCGGCACAAACATAGTAAACATTAACATCTCGGAAAGCGAAAAATTTTTAATGTTAAAGCTTGGAAGTTCAAAGACAACTGGTGATATCTATGTATGTGAATTCGGTGATACAGAACTCAAAAAGCTTACATCGACGATGAATAGTGAAATAGATCTGGAAAATCTTGTAAATGCTGAGGTGGTTCGGTTTAAGTCTTTCGATGGTATGGAGATACCGGCAATATATTATAAGCCGCTAACAGCATCAAAGAAGAACCGGGTTCCCGCTCTTGTATCAGTCCACGGCGGACCAGGTGGACAATCCATGGTTGGATATAATCCAATGAACCAATATCTTGTAAATCATGGATATGCAGTATTGGCTGTAAATAACAGAGGGAGCAGTGGATATGGCAAGAGCTTCTACAAAATGGATGACCAGAATCATGGTGATAAAGACCTGAGAGATTGTATTTACGGGGGAAAATGGCTCCAGAGCCTTGATTATATCGACAGCGCAAAAATAGGGATCATAGGAGGAAGCTATGGAGGCTTTATGACTATGGCGGCAATGACCTCCCATCCTGATGAATTTAAGGTGGGTGTTAATTTCTTCGGAGTAACAAACTGGCTGAGGACACTTAAATCAATTCCCCCATACTGGGCTGATTACAGGGAAGCATTGTATAATGAGATGGGCGATCCCTTTACGGCTGATTCGATAAGGTTATATAATATTTCCCCTTTATTCCATGCCTCTAATATTAAAAATCCAATAATGGTTCTGCAGGGAGCCAACGACCCGCGTGTACTGCAGGTAGAATCGGATGAAATAGTGGCAGCAGCAAAAGCCAATGGTGTACCTGTTGAATATGTTGTCTTTCCTGATGAAGGACATGGATTTATTAAGAAGGATAATGAAATAAAGGCTGATTCCCAGGTACTGGTCTTTCTTGATAAATATCTGAAAGGATCAACAGAAAAATAGTCTCACGCTTCGCACGGTCTGTCCGCCGGCAGGCGGATGTCTTACACTTCGTGTGGTCAAACATCTATTTTGACTGAGCCGCAATTTGCGGGGTAAACTCCGCAACAGACATCACGTAGTGACAGGATTGAATTTCGAATCAAATTTTTTATCGCCCTTTTCGGGATACGATAAATTCATTTAATTATCTATAGTCCAGATATATATAATGCATATCATGCCATATTATTTTTCGAATATTTCTTAATGGTATATATGATTATTTCAAATTAATATTTATATTGGCTCTCTGGATAACAGAATTTAAACTAATACCTGACTTTATGTTACTTCATCAGCAATTTGTACTAAAGGCAAAGAAAAATGCCAAAAAAACAGCAGTTATTGACAAAACTACCGGACAATCAGTCACTTACTCAAAAGCACTTATCGGATCACTGATCCTGAAGTCAAGATTTGAAAAGTATGATAAAGGATTCATCGGTATAATGATCCCCACATCTGCAGGTTGTGCCCTGGCTTCTGTAGCAGCATTAATGAGTGGCAGGATACCTGTGATGATCAATTATTCAACAGGTGCCGAGGCTAATGCCAGGTATGCACAGAAAAAGTGCAACTTTAAGACAATTATTGCTTCAAAGGCACTTCTCGATAAAATAGACTGTCCCGTCATTGAAGGGATGGTCCTCATTGAAGATATCATGAAGAGTGTCACCACCGGTGAAAAGCTTAAGACTGCCCTGAAGACACTTATGCCGGCTGGCACGATCATCAATTCAATTCATAAAGGAGATGAAAATGACAAAGCTGTAATCCTGTTCACCAGTGGAAGTGAAAAAGATCCCAAGGCAGTACCCCTGTCTCATAAAAACATTGCATCAAATATTGAAAGTTTCAGTGAATATGCAAAAATTACCGGGGAAGACAAGCTCCTGTCAAACCTTGTTTTCTTCCATGTTTTCGGGCTGACAGTGAATCTCTGGGTACCGTTTTATCACGGTATGACGATGGTTACCTATGCCAATCCGACCGACTTTAAAACGATAAGCACTATAGCACGTGACGAGCAACCTACATTAATGGTCGGCACTCCCAGTTTCTTCTGGGGTTATCTTCAGAAATCCGACCCGGGTGACTTTAAAACACTCAGGCTGATGATCGCCGGAGCTGATAAATGTCCTGATGCTCTGAGGGATGGATACATGCAAAAACATGGAGTTACACTACTTGAGGGTTATGGTGCTACCGAAACATCACCGGTAATATCGGTTAACACTCTCGAATTCAACAGGCCTGGAAGTACAGGCAAGGTTCTCCCCAATATTGAGGTTAGAATAGAGAATTTTGAAACCGGGGAAAATTGTCCAATCGGTGATACCGGAAAGATATTGGTAAAAGGTCCGTCAATAATGACAGGATATTTCGAGGATCCTGAACAGACGGCCGAAGTACTGAGAGATGGCTGGTATGATACCGGCGATATGGGATACCTGGATGAAGATGGATACCTGTGGCATGCAGGACGATTCAAGAGGTTTACCAAGGTTGGAGGTGAGATGGTTTCACTGGTTAAGGTTGAAAATGTGCTGGAAAAACACCTACCTGAGGGAGTATCATGCTGTGTGGTTGAAGTAATGGATGAAAAGAAGGGTTCTATTATTGTGGCAACTGTTTCTCAGGAAGTTAATAAAACAGAAATATTGCGTAAGATGATGGAAGAACTGACCAGTATTTCTCTTCCAAGACAATTTGTTGTCATCGAGAATCTCCCAATGATGCCTACCGGAAAGATTGATTTCCGTACCACTACGAAGATGGTAGAGGAGATCATGAAAGGCTCGGAAACTTAATCATTCATCTTTAATGCAACGTACAGAATGGGCTTCATAGAGCCCTTTGGTACCACGATATATTGCGGAAGAATTATAATCCAGTCCCCTTACCCAGGCATAATCACCTCTTATCGAGGCAGCCCAGAACCTTGCGGCTGTACCGAGATTTATAAAATAACCGGCCCCGTCACGCCATCCTCCAGGAATGGCACTGAATCCAACCTGGTTCGTTGCCCCTGTATTGGGACTTTCCCAATATTGATTTTCATGCTTCAACTTTCCGCCTTCATCAGTTCCCCTCCACTCCTCTTTATCCGATTCAGACTGGCTCATGCCAAGATACATTTCAAGCTGTTTCCATTCACTATCACCCGGTAAATGCCAGCCGAGAGGACAAACACCCTGGATATAACCTGGTTTTATTGTATCATCACGGGTTACACGCATTGCAGCCGGCCATGTATAGAGAGCCCCGTATGTGGCGCCAAGCGCCGCATAGTTTTCATACCAGCAATACGCATTGGCATACATGGAAAAGTCATACCAGGCCTGGCGGTCTTCAACAAGCTGGATCCCGGTTCCGTCTGAATAGCGTCTTGTCTTTAAATTATCAGCCATCCAGGTCTGATTGCCAATATTGACGGTATAATATATATTATGGTCAATATCAACAACAAAAGGTGATAAAGTATCCGATGTTGTAAACGATTTCACCTCACCATAATATGTAATATCACCTTCTGTCGCCCAGGCTTTAACATAATATGTTGTGCTCAACTTAAAATCTGATATGGTATAGCTGAAACTACCGGGTGAGATCCTTTTACCAAGACAGATTACAGATGATTCTAAATCCGGGTCCCCTGATTCACACCAGCAAAAACCATGATTGGTAATCTCTTCCTCTCCCATGCTGACTATATTACCCTTGAAAATATAAATACCCTCATAAAACACACCAACATCTTCTGTTGTAACTACCGTAACATTTTCACCCTCATCGTGTTCACAGCCAACCATGATGAGAAAAATAATAATGCTCAGTATTTTTATAAGTGGCTTCACTCAGGTCATCCGGTTTATAATTATCTGTTTCTATGACCCTTTGGACACTATTCTACCCTACCTGTTTGATCGTTTGATCATTCGAAGGTTAAAAGATAATGATCCCCTCCCCGGAAAGCCTGTCCCCCGAATCTGTCATGCCATTAGCTATCGATATAGGTTGAGAAGGCTGGCAGACCTAATAACCATCCCCCCTTGAGAGCCTGTCCCGAACTTGTTCGGGAGGGGCTCTTCAAAGGGAGAATATGGAGCTTTAATTCACATTTCTGAAAATTTTCCTGAAGTGATAACCGAAGATACTATAGGTAATTGCCTGAGAAAATGCTTGTGGTTTGTGAAAGAGGCTCCAGAAAAGGAGATTCCAGTAATACCTCCTGTTCTTCTTTATTATTCCGAGTACAAATATCGATTTGACAAATGCCATGAACCTGTTGAATGATATCGGCATATGAAAAGGAGGTTCATACTCTTTAAGGAACAATTTCACTCTTGCATAATACGATTTACATGAATAGATATTCTGAATGATCTTCTGATATCCTTCAAGAAGTACCTCTTTATCCATTTTTGGAATAAAATTCATCTGGTAGCAGGTATTGTTACCTCCGAAGGCATCAGTTATCCTTCCTTCTTTATCAAGGCGGCTGTATAGCTTTGACAATCGCGGTGCATTAAGTAAACCAACCATTGCGGCCACGATTCCGCTATTCTGGATGAAATCGATCTGGCGCTGAAAAATATTTGGTGGATCATTATCAAATCCCACAATAAAACCGCCAAAAACCTCCATCCCACTGCGCTGGATAATATTCACACATTCCTTCAGGTCGCGGTTGTTATTATGCATCTTGTTACACTCTGTCAGACAGCTCTCCTCGGGTGTTTCAATACCAATGAATACCCTGTTAAATCCTGCCTTAACCATTAAATCCATAAGTTCCTGATCATCAGCAAGGTTTATTGATGCTTCTGTTATAAAACTAAACGGGTTCTTATTTAATTCCATCCAGTTAATTATTGCCGGGAGCAGATCAGATTTAAGCTTCTTCTTATGACCGATAAAGTTATCATCCACAAAAAAGACACTGCCGCTCCATCCTGTTCTTATCAGCTGATCCAGCTCCGCAATTACCTGTGCTGATGTTTTAGTACGGACACGACGGCCGAAAAGAGCTGTGATATCACAAAATTCGCAATCGTAAGGGCATCCTCTTGAAAATTGTATTCCCACATTTGAATACTTGTCGACTTTTAAAAGCGAATAATCCGGCAGTGGCGATTCTGTCATATCAGCAAATTTATCCGTCCGGTATACCCTTTTTGGTTTTTTCTTAATAAGATCTTCAACAAATAACGGAAGGGTAATTTCCGCTTCATTGAGCACCAGGTGATCCACCCCGGGAAACTGCTCATATTCTTCAGTAAAAAGCGGGCCTCCTCCAACAACACTGGCATCAAGAAGGTTACAACGGGCGATAACCTGTCTGACCGAATCCTGCTGGACATTCATTGCACTTATAAATACATAATCTGCCCAGATAATATCTTTATCTTTCAATCGCTCCACATTAAGATCAATAAGTTTTTTATTCCAGTCTTCAGGTAACAATGATGCTACTGTAATAAGACCCAGAGGTATGTCGGATGCTTTCCTGGAAATGAATTTCAGGGCATGTTTAAAATTCCAGAATGTATCAGGATGCTCAGGATAAACAAGAAGAATATTCATTATGGCAAAAATTTGATTTTGCCAAAATTATTTCCATAAAATATCCACTGCAAAAATTTGGGGTAAAACGCCTTTCTACAGGGGTTTACAACAAGAAACAGTGGTAAATGTCAATTACCGGTGGTAGATGTCATTCGTCCCTAGCGGGTTAAAGAGCCTCTTTGAGTTTCAGAAGATATTGCCGCGAGACGGGGATCTTTTCATCATACCCCTTAAGAGTCAGCCAGTAACTGCTATAGTCATGGTTTAGCTTTTTGATATAATGCATATTTACAATACAGGTTCTGTGACAGCGGATAAAGTTGGAATATGGCCTGATCTGAAGTTCAACATTTTTGAGAGTGTTCCTTATCAGTGTTTTCTTCAGGCTTCCGGCATCCATATATGCAATTTCCACATAGTTATCGGCCGATTGAATGAAGACAACCTCAGCAACAAGGAGAGTGAGATTATCGGAACCTGTTTCAGAGATGAATTCAATGGATTTATTCAGGTTTTCATCTTCAATTTTTTCAATCTGTTTCTGGATATTCTTACGCTCTGAGACCAGGGATTCATTTTGCCTCATCAATCCTTTGATAACATCATATATTTTTAGTGCGATGGGGGTGACAAGACAGATCAGTACTACCTTGAAAACAATATAGAATGATACATGAACGGATCCCACATATCTAAGGTAGAAAGTTAAGGCAACAGAGGATAATGCTAAGATTATTAAGCCTTCAAGGGAGGATGTTGTTATTTGCACGCTTCCATCCTGATCCATTTTTCGGATTAAAAATGGGAACACAATACGTAACAGGAACGTGAAGATATATATTATCCCTGCAAAGCCGGCAACAAAGAGCAGTGTGTTGTTAAAATCGAACTTTTCGAGAGCAAAAGGCTGGAAAAAGAGGATAAACAAAAAAATACCCAGGCTTATACCAAGTATTATTCCCTGTTCACCTGTCAGTAGCTGTACGAACCGGTTGGGTTTTTTGTCCATCAGGATGAATCTGAAATACCAAAAATACAAAAAATTAGGATTATCCTGACTTCAGTAAAAAAGATCCCCTCCTAGGAGAGCCTGTTCCGCGATAGCGGAGGGCCAGGGGTGGGTAAATATGAGTTTAATTTAAAAAATGTACTCTATACGTTATACGCTATCTTACTGGCACTTCAGATTTGTTCTCTGTGCTTTTGATGCATCTGCAAATGGTCCGTAAAGGGCATTTTTGAATGACTCACATGCCTGGGAAGTCTCTCCCTTACCTGCCTGTGCAACTGCCAGCTGATAGTAGAATTTTGCTTTAGCTTCGGCATCACCGGTTTCCATATCAAGACCTTTCTGTGCATATTCAGTACCCAGGTCAAAATTCTCCTGCTTGTTATTTACATCGGCAAAATAGTAGAATAGATCTTTATCGTCGCCATATTTTGCAGCTTTAGTCAGTAATGCAAGGGCCTCATCGAGATTATCTTCCTGGTTTGCCTTTGATCCGGCAGCACGAAAATACTCCAGAGCCTGAGTGGAAGCCTGACTTATCCTTTCGTCATCTTTACCGGCTTCGAGTTTACCAAGGAATGTATCCATCGTCTCCTCGAAAGCATCGTTATTATTTTGCCTTATATATATTAAAGCCTTGTTATATATTGCATTATCATAATCCGGATTGATCAATAAAAGGCTGTCGAAGGCAAGAAGGGCATTGTCAAAATCACTCTCTGAGAAGAATTCGGTACCCATCTTATTATAGCCCTGTACCAGGATCTTCCCGGCAGTTGCTTTATTTGATGAGCTTCCATATTTCTCAGCAGCAGCTGAAGCTTTCTTTGCGGCATCAATAATTTCCGTTGCCGGTTTCTTTTCATTATAGGCATTAAGTGCAACCTTAACATATAATCCGGGCAGCACTTTCGTTGCTTTTTCTTTGAGATCAGCAGCTTCATCACCAACCTGATCTGCAAGTGTGACAACCTTTTCGAATGCCACAATAGCAGCACCAGGATCAGTCTGAGAAGCCTTGGCTCCTTCATTATAAGCCGAAATTACATCATTACGTGTTGTCTGTGCATTCAGGTTCGTTCCGATAATAACAAAGATGACCAGTATCCCTGCAATTTTACTCATTTGTTTAATGTTCATTTTTAATCAAATTATCTGGTTATTATTATAATACTTACTTTATAAAGGCGGTAAATATAGAAATTATATTTTAAAAACACCTTTTGAGGGGAATTGTTTAGCGTTTAGTATAAAATAAGAAACTGCGACACCACACCTCTTTTAACCACTGAGTTACACGGAGGCCTTCACTTCGATCAGGCTGACATGGAGTTACACTGTCAAATACTCTCTATTTAAAGTATGAGATGGTAAATCGTGTACCGTCTACCCCGTCTTCGATCTCAAATATGGAATAAACTGTCGAGCCTGTTTCCCTTTTTAAGCCGGTAATGATAAAAGAAAAACACCAGGGCGACAGGAAAAATTGAAATCGCCGCAATGAGTGACCATCGCAAATCCACTGATCCGTTCAGGTATTTATCCAGGATCATTTCAGTGATAATGCAAAATCCTGATAAAATAACTAATGCTGATGCAATGATATTCAACCCTTTAAAATGGGCAGTCCTGTACAGAATGATGATAATACCGGTAGTAATAAATGCAGCGATTATCATTGGAAGACCGACAGGAAAGAACCAATTTTTCCCGGCAGCGTTAAGGTCTATCAGATAAAGAGCTGTAAGTACTGTTGCCATCAGCAGGGAGACTAATATGTAGGGCTTCCTGCTTTCAAAAAGGAATAAAGTGAGAACAATCCATGCTGCTGATACTGAGACATCACAATAAAGTGACCATCTCAGGTTTCTACTTATCAACAAGTCTACTATTGTACAAACAGCTATTCCTGAAAAAGCTATTATCCCGCTTAATTCCCATAGATATCTTCTGTTTTCTTTTCTTTGCATCTGAATGATCCCTGAGGGATAATTATTGGTGATATCCTCCTTTTCGACTTTAACAACCGGATCCTTGCCGCATAGAGGACATACTTTTAATCCATCATCGAGTTCTACTCCGCAATTAACGCAAATTGTCATGGTCTTTGCTATTTAATCGTTATTTAAAATCTTAACATGAATACCGGTATCCACAAGATGCCTTAAAATATACTGTTCAAACTCACGTGATTGTGTGATATTACAAATGCTTATCCGCAGTTTATCTTTATATGAAATCAAGGCGCATCCCACCTTTACATTTGGATTGGGCGGAGGTGGAATAAGCTCAAAAGATTCAATCATTTCTTCCATCTCTCCTGGAAGTGTCACCAGTCCAAGATTCGTTACCACACCGGTCCAGCGCTTTGAAGCAAGCCCTTTATAGACCGAAGCGATAGCCATTTTCTTTATGAACAGGGGCATAATCCTGAGGATAAAGAGCTTTTCAGGACTGACATTAGATGACAGAAATCTTGATATCTGTTTTATATCAGAACTGATCTGCAACTGGTTATGTACCGATCTTAATATCTCTTCAAATGTATAGGTTCCCAGTCTTACATCAATTTCCGGCAATACAAAGAGAGAAAAATTACGCATTGTCCTGCTGGGAAATATTTTTCTCATATTAACCGGCACTTCAATTCTCAGTACTTTCCGTATTCTTTTTTTACTTTTTCCATCCGTTGAATTAAATATTTCCTGGAATGAATAATGGCAGACCGACACAAAATACTCTGTTACAGACACTTTATGTTTCCGCGATAATTCAAGGAATTCTTTAACGCTGACCTCAGCACGAAGTACCCTTAATCTTGGACTATTATTAAGCTTGAAAGGAAGATGCCAGCCTTTTACCAGTTTAGATGGAGGGGGCAGCTTTTGAAAAAACTTATTATAACCGTCTTCATACTCCTCTTCAGATAACGGAGTTGTGGGAAGTATTATCTCTCCCGGCGTACTTATATGCTTCCCGAGAAGAACCAGGTATGTGTAAAGAAGTGATTTAAGGTACCCCAGCGCACCTCCGCCATCGGTAAGAATATGAATGAACTCAACTGAAATCCTTTTACCCTTAATGATCACCCTGTACAAGGGTTCATCTTTCCTTTTTGCAGCAAATGCTGTACAGGGTATCTTTTCTTCAACCTGGATACGCGGCATCTGATTGTTAAACTCAAGGAAATGCCAGAATATCCCGCTTCCCAGGGAAACATTGAAATAGGGGAATCTCTTTGAAGTTATTTCCACAGCCTCCCTGATGGCCGAATATCTTATAGGTTCCATAAGCGTGGCAGTAATCCTGAACACCGAGGTAAGCTCCTCCGACATAATTGCCGGAAACAGTTTCGCAGCATTATCAAGCTTAAGCCAGCCTCTCTCCTGAAAAGATTTTGTATTAATAGCTATCCCTCCCTGTTTATATTATACAAAGATACAGGGTTTATTATTATACTGATTAATGGCTGATAGCTTATGGCCGGGTTTTTTTATTTAATTACCTGGAATGATTCTTAAAAAAGTACCATATCACCTGGCTGGCATTAAAATCGCGGCAGGTTTTCCCGACGATCCACACAGGTAGATATTGAAATCCACCAGGCCATGTATGTCCGCCTCCTTTAACCGAAAAAAGGACTACTTCAGTCCCATCAATACCATCCGTGTACTCCTTCCGTGTGACTCTTGTACCATCATCCGGATCCACATCAGGTTCTTCTGTCACAACCGGATCAGGTGAACAGTGGTTACGTTTTACCCAGAATCCGATAGATTCATTCACCGATAATACTTTCCCAAGGTTTATCTTGCGGATACTACTGTAAATATTTCCACCTTCATAAGGAACAAGTGGATCGTTAACATTATTTATGGCCAGTAATGAAACTGGCCGGGCAGGGTTACATTCATTGTAAAGCATATGAGGGATATTTCCGTCTACCGGGGCAATGGCTGCAATCTTATGAGATAATTCGCATGCAAGGCGGTATGACATGATAGCACCATTGGAAATACCTGTAATATAAACCCGCTCCGGATCAATATTGTAATCATTTATCATGGTATCTATTAATGCAGAGATGAAACCGACATCATCAATATTTTCCCTGTGAGCCCGGTCATTTGCCTCCTCATCCATCCTGCCATCATTCCAATTCAGTTCTACCCCATCAGGATAAACCACAAAGAATCCATCCCTGTCAGCCAGTTTGTCAAATTCTTTACGTGTAACAATAGCCATTAATTCACCTGTTCCTCCCCTTCCATGTAAAGCGATGACCAGCGGCAGCTGTCTGGATTCATTATTTAATGAGGGAATATGAATATGATAGGTCCTGTCCAGGTTATCATGTACAAATGATGCTCTTTGAGCTATACCATAGTGTGAAGGGAATAGTATCAGACAAATTCCGGCCAGCATTTTCATAAATGCTGAAAGCCTGGATTTTAAAAATAACCTGTATTTCATATAATTGACAAATGTCAGCAAAAAAAATTAAACCTCAACACCAGATTTTTTTTACCACGGGGTTACACTGTTAAATACCTTATCTATTTCAAGGTTGAGATAACATGAATCTTGTGAGCATCCTCTCTTTTTTATTAAGGATTTCGTCCTGTCCGGATTTCCCGGCGACATACTTTTCGAGAAATGCTATTGAATACCGGGTGATTACCTCAAATTCCTTTTGGTTTCCGCTGAATGCCCTGGAACCAACACCATCGGATAACCTGACATTGAAAGAGAAGTGGTTAGCTCCGCGTACTTCGAGAAAATATTTCGGTGCGGGCATATTGCGATAAATAGTCTGTGAAAGCTCGTTCATTGTCACCTCTCCCCTCTTCTTGTTTCTCTCCCTGCTTCCCATGAAAAGCATTGAAGGAATTTTGACTTCTGCAAGTTCTTTTTCTGTGAAAAGGTAAGCTGCAGCTCCTGTGGAAAACAATAATACTGCCTTTATCCGGGAATCATAGTATTCCGGTATTGTTCCGCAGAGTGCCAGCGAGGTGAATCCTCCAAAAGAATGTCCGCCTGCTGCAATGCGATTAGTGTCAATAATATTTCCGAAAAGATCTGTTGAGATCATAATGTCGAGCACTGTCTTTAGTTCTTTTGGGCGGTAAAGGTATCTATCCCTCTCCTCAGGTACTGTTGATACTATCTCCCTGGCTGAGTCAATTGTACCTTTCACATCCGGATTACTTACTCTGCCTTCGTTTATTCGTCCCAGCGAATGCGAATCGTTGTGATCGGGACAGGCAACTATCCATCCCTGCGCGGCAAGAGCTTCATTAAAGAACTGACTGCCGAGTCCTGTTCCCCCGAATCCATGTGAGAAGACCAGTAATGGGAATTTACCTGCATCAGTAAGGGGTTCCGCATTCAGGGCTATATTGCCCCATGTGGGACCTCCGTACTGATACTGTTTTGGACTATCCGATGTCGGATACCAGATTGCAACGGTGAGCTTCTTCAGCAGCCCGTTCTGCTGATACTGAAGATCTATGACCATATAGCCCACATTGTAGCTTTCTCCGCTAATCCCGGATGACCATGCTGAATTTGCAATACATGAAATAATTGCTACCAGGAAAATGATTCCGGAAAGAAAAAATGCCTTATGACGAACTGATCCTCTCATATTACTTTACATTCTCAATATAAAAATAATAATCTTATGGATACAAGCCTGTAAAAAAAGGTTGCGGGTAAATAAAATTGATTCCTGTCAGAATAAATTGTAAATTAGATGGAGAGTTTATTAATTTTATTAAAGAAAGGAGTATAACTATGAAAACCAAAAAGATGACATTTATT
>CAZDOM010000076.1:0-14777 GCA_964507015.1 uncultured Rikenellaceae bacterium
CCGCATAGGGCTGGTCTGTTTCATCCACTTTCGAGAAAAACGAAAGGTCCTGAGGACCAGGTTTAAGTTTTTGTGCTCCTGCTTTGAATGTACCACCTGCAACTAGGATGATCATTAACAAGACAATGATGAAAATGTATTCCTTATTTTTCATTTTGATGTAGTGTTTTTATGTAAATAGACATGTAATTTACTTATTTATTCTGAATAATATTCGCTTACAAATTCAAGTGTTCTGAGAAGGCAGGTTAAATGAAAATGTATTACCTGGTTTTATTTGAAAAGAACGTACCATTAGGCCATTTTACGAAAATTCCAGAATGGATTTATGGTACGTTCTTTAAGTTGTTATTTGTTACAAAACCTTTTTTTGATAATTACCATCCCGGGTTCTGTACAAGATTTGGATTTACAAGCATTTCATGTTCGGGGAATGGAAGCAACTCGTGCTTCCCAACCTTAAATCCATAAACTGCATTGGAATGCGGAAAGGTTACACTGTCTGTAACACCATCACTTTTGAAGCCCCAGAATGTAGGCATCTGGTCTCCCTGGTTGGCCAGTGCTACAGAAGCCTCACCCCAGCGGATCAGGTCAAGATACCTTGTACATTCGTTCCAAAGTTCAAGTCTCTTTTCCTTCTTGATATCATCAAGAGTAACAGTAGTCAGAGAGGGAAGCATAGCACGTGTACGTATCTGGTTGATATAATCCAGGGCTGTGGCAGGATCACCGGCCTCGAGACTGGCTTCTGCACCAAGCAGCAGTACCTCGGCATATCTTATAAAATGCCAGTTCATATGCCATGCATAGCCAAATCCTCCATCTATAGCTTCCTGACGAATTATGCGGTATTTCCAGGTAAATATACCTGAATGTCCGTAAAGACCCTGTGGACCAACTGTCATCTGCAATCCTGGTACCGGGCATATGTCAAGTACCTGCTGATATGTTTTCACTGTACTTGTCAGACGGAAACCGTTAACACCTTCCATATCTACAAAAGCCTGGTAAACCTCAGGTGTGGCATTCATAAAGCCCCAGCCACCATAGTGGATATCATGTAAACCGACAAAATACCCAGCCATATTCATATGGTCTCCGCGCCACCCGAGCATGTTTATCAGGAAACCGGATGAAGCACCTGTCCAGGCATTGGCCGGGTCATTAACTCCGACAATCTCCCATACCTGCTCCCGTCCAAAATCCTGAACCTGGCGGCATACATTTTCATAATCGGGGATCAGCTCATAAAGATTAGTGTTGATAACAGCTGTAAACTGTGCGGCAGCCTGGCTGTATTTTTCCTGCCACAGGTATGCTTTACCCAGCAGGATCTGAGCCAGTTGTCTTGTTGCCCTGGCGTTCTTCGTCTTATCATCAACACTTGATTTCTGAGGCAGAGTATTTGAATTAATTGCTTCATTCAAATCTGTTTCTATCTGTGTCCAAAAATCAGCAGGATCACCATTGCTCTGCCTGTACTCACTGGGAGCAAGCTCGTGAACTACAAACGGGGGTGTACCCCACAGGGTAATAAGGTGGAAATTAGCCCAGGCACGCATTACTTTGGCTTCAGCTATTGCTTTATCCTGCACTTCAGTACCTCCGGCAACATTATCTATCACCATATTACAACTGTAAATAAGAGTGTATAGCGAGCTGAAGAATCCTGATATATTGCCATTTGCAGTATTGAAAGTATATTCATTCATCTGCTCCAGGCTGGGGTTGTCACCTCTTCCGCCACCTCCGTTGGTAACATCATCAGAAAGTGTTGTTAAGAGAAAATACCAGCCTCCGTACATGCCCCTTACCTGCCCATAAACGGCAGCGATTGCCTCTTCAGCATCATTGTCAGTCTTATAGAAATCTTCCACAGCTGTAGTTCCCGGTTGTGAAATATCAAGTCGTTGTTCACATGACACAAGGATTAAAACAGTGATAGACAGAAAAATAAGATATTTATAATATTTTGTTTTCATGGTATAATTTTTAGAATGTTATATTAAGACCAAACAGGAATTTCTTTGCTATCGGGTAAGAACCTTTATCAATACCAAGTGCATTACCTGCATTTGTAGAGACCTCGGGGTCATAACCTATATAATCACTGAAAGTGATCCAGTCATCAAGTGAGCAATAAACCCTTAGATTACTGACATACAACTTCCTGGTTAAATTTGAAGGAATTGTATATCCGAGCTGTATCTGCTTGATCTTAAAGAATGAACCGTTAAATATAACACCACTACTTGCATAGAAATAATCTATCTGATTAGCACCAGGTCGTGGAATTGATGCAGTGGTATGTGTTGGTGTCCATCTGTCATCATAGAAATAGGTAAGCTTGTTTCCATTGGGACGGTCTACACGGGTAAAACAGTTGTAAATATCGCTACCAGCCTGGCCTGCACCGAAGACCTGCAGATCAAATCCTTTAAATGCAGCATTAAGGGTAATACCGTAGGTTATATCTGGTATACCTTTCCCAAGCATGACTTTGTCGTCAGTGTTTATAACACCGTCGGGTGTATCACCTTCTCCGTCTCCGTCAGTGTCAACAGTGGGTTGATCAACGAAAATAGGATCACCTGTTGCTTCATCTACTCCTTCAAATACCCATCCTCTCATATACCATACAGGGTACCCCTCTTCAAACACGGTAAGACCGGTGGAAATGTGCATGCTTGCACCTGAAATACGTGATATACTGGGATCAAGATAGGTTACTTCGTTATGCAGTGTCGCCATGTTAGCACTGGCACCATACTTGAAATCACCGATATTATCCTGCCAGCCTAATTCAAGCTCAATACCTGTGTTCTGAACAGTACCGGCATTGATGGTAGCTGAACTCTGACCTGTTTCATAAGGAGGAGTAATAGTAACGAGCAGGTCTTTGGATGTTTTCATGTACCAGTCAAAATTAAAGGTCAACCGGTCATTTAAAGCCCTCATGTCAAGACCAACGTCACTCTGTTCTGTTGTTTCCCATGTAAGTTCAGGGTTCTGCAGACGGTTTGGAGCAGAGCCGATCTGGTATGCAACGTCTTCAGTATATGGTACTGAACCGGTGGATGAAATGGAGGCTCTCCAGAGAAATCCGTTAAGATGAGCATAAGTACCGTTCTGACCCCACGAAGCACGTAGTTTAAGATTACTTATAAAGGAATTCTGAGGGAAGAAATCTTCCTGAGAGATTACCCATCCAAGAGATGCGGCAGGGAAAATACCTACATTCTTCTCTGCAGGGAAGTAGTTTCTGTCGCCTGCATCACGACGAAGGGAAGCCTGGAACAGGTATTTGCTTCTAAATGAATATGTCAAACGTCCGAAGACAGAGAAGAGCCTTCCTGTAAAGCTTTCTGATCCGGAAACTGTTCTTGTTGCTGTTGCAGTCTGGTAATTAATATCCCTGTATCCATCTGCATCTTTTAGAATATCATTTACTGAACCTCCCGTTGAATTGGAATAGGGTTCTATATATGAGACTGCGGCCAACACATTAAAATTATGACCTCCTATTGTCCTCACATATGTAGCATAGTTATCCCACTGATACCTGAAAAAGGTAGTGTTAGTTCTGCTTATCGAAATATCCTGCCTGTTGGTGATTGTGTTACCATAGTAAGGTTTGGCCCATGAATAGTAACTTGAATATCCAACCCTGTATCCTAATTTAGTGGTCAATGTAAGTCCTTTTATAGGTGTCAGGTCAAGGAAAATAGTTCCGTTAAGATTAAAACCACTATTGTAAGCATCTGTCTGATCCCTGATGATCATCGGGTTTGTCATATCCTGGATATTAACATTAGAATATGCCCAGTATTCTCCATTTTCTTCATTCTGCAGCAATGGATAATCTCCGCCATCAAGTACAGAACGCATGTAATCAGGCAGATTGGCCAGTGAATAAGACACCGGGGTCAAAGGATCCTGTGTAAGTGCAGCCCCAAGCAGCCCTCCGTATTCATTTGCTTCGGAAACACTCTGCATTTTCCATTTCTCCATAAGATTAGTGGTTCCAACCTTAAGCCAGTCCTTTATTTTATAATCAACATTTATGATACCACCCAGGCGGTTATATACATCCTTATTTCCTGTGACAATACCATCCTGGTCGGTATATGATGTTGAAATATAGTATGATCCTCTTTCATTTCCTCCCTGGAAACCCAGGTTGTGTCTTTTGGTTATACCTGTTTCAAATACAACATCCAGCCAGTCAGTTTCTGTAACTCCATTCCAGTATGTATCGATGGCTGCCTGTGACAGGAATGCTCCTTCAACCATATAATTTATATACTGTTGGGAATTTAAGATTTTGGGGATCCTGGGAAGCTGGCTTGCAGTATACTGAAAGTCGTAAGTAACCTTTCCTTCTCCCGGTTTTCCTTTTTTGGTTGTAACCAGTACAACCCCGTTACCCGATGCAACACCATATATAGCAGCAGAAGCGGCATCTTTCAATATCTCAATCGACTCAATATCGTTAGGGTCAATACCTGAAATACTTGTGGAAATTAATCCGTCAACAACATAAAGCGGTTCAGAGGCATTGTTTGAAGAGACACCACGAACACGTATTGTTCCGCTCTTACCGGGTGCACCTGAAGTATTAACAACCTGTACACCTGCAACTTTACCCTGTAATGCCTTTTCAGCAGTTACTGCCGAGCGGCTCTGCAGGTCAGCTGTTTTTACCTGCGATATGGCACCTGTAATGTCACTCTTCTTCTGAACACCATAACCGATTACCACTACTTCATCGAGTGCCTGTGTTTCAAGTTCAAATGAAATATCGATCTTGACCTGCGATCCTACATGTATCTTCTGGGTTACATATCCGATAAAAGAAAATACAAGTACACTACCTTCGCCCGGAACATTTATCTGGTAGGCTCCGTCGATACCTGTTAAAACACCGATGCTTGTTCCTTCAATCTGTACTGTAACACCGGCCAAAGGCTCAAGTGTCTCTGAATCAATTACTTTTCCGGTAACTGTTTGTTGCTGCATAAGGCTTGCAGGGGAGATTACAATAAGGTTATTTTCAAGAACTTTATATGCTACACCGGTACCTTCAAAGAGGTCTGCGAGCAGATCATTTATAAGGATATCTTCCTTATCAAGGGTAACCTTCCTGTTCACCTCGCTCAGGTCATCATTATAAAAGAATCTGAAATCGCTCTGTGACTCAATGTTCTTTAATACTTCCTTTACAGTCACATCAGTCAGCGCCAGGTTGAACTTTTTAGCCTGTGCATATGAGTTTGCTGATAATTGCAACGCAAATACAATCAAGAGAATTGTGCTTAGTTTTATAATCATGATTAGTTTTTTAAATCGCCGCAGAAGTATTAGTTGGCAATAAGATGTTTTTTTCATAAATTTGTAGGTTTTTAAATTTAACATGTCCTGCCCTGTATCCTTGGCCGGAAAAGGCAGGAATTAGATTAAAAACTAGGGTCGCAGATTGTGAGAACATTCTGCGATTCCTCATTAAGGATAGTGCTTGTATCTCATAGGCTTAAGGATTAGTTGGTTAATTAATTACTGGTTATCTTTTATAAGCATGTTATCGTATGAATTTTTGAAGTAATTATTTTCTGAAAGGATGACACTGTTATTTTCTATCCTATAGTCAATAGGTACTGTTAATTTTAAAACATTCAGCACCTGCTCCAGTGTTTCATCTTTCAGTATTCCGTTAAATTTGTAGGTTTTAAGATTTTTAGATTCAAAGACAAATTTGATATTGAATCTGCGTTCAAACTTAGTTGCCAGGCTCAGCAGTGATTCACTCTCAAAAACCCACAAAGGATCTTTCCATGATGTATAAACTACCGTATTTATATCAGGTGTAATTACCAGGTTTTCGGCCTTACGGGGGTTTATTCTGGGAATAGGTGTTGTTACCTCTTTCTCCTGGTCTTCACTTGTTACATTCCTTTTTCTTTCTGAAATATAGAATGTTGCTGTCTGGTTCGGTTCCAGTGTTACTGACCGTTTACCATGTTCACTAATGATTTTCCCTTCGAGGGTAATAGAACCATTTACAAGTGTGGTCTGAATATTATCCTCACTGCTATATGCTTTAACGTTAAATTCTGTTCCGTATACTTTGATGTCGAGATGTGATGTACTTACAACAAATTGACTGCTGGTATCCCTGGCAATATCAAAATAGGCCTCCCCGTCAAGAAAAACCTTACGATTTTTTTGTCCGAAGTATGATGAATACTTAAGATTACTTCCTGCATTGAGCCATACTTTTGATCCATCGGCAAGAATAAGGTTAGTTCTTGATCCGTATGGCGCTTCGACAATATTCCATATTTCATCTGAAGCATTAAATACTTCATTCTTAAAAAACCGGAATCCGGTGTACCCGATTGAAACGGCCAATGCAATAAATGCAGCATACCGGAGGATATCCCTTATAAACCTGATTTTACCTGTACTGTTCTCCTCCTGAACCTTAGAAGCCAGCTCCTTATAATGTTTTAATTTTACCTTTTCCCATGAAACAGCAGTCAGGTCAGGGTCGGTTGCCTGGACAGTTTTAGAAGCTAAATAGACTTGTTTGAACTCTTCAAAATACCTGGAATTTTCAGGAGATTCTTTAATCCAGTTTATGGCAGAAACTCTTTCCTTTTCAGTGGCTTCGCCGGTCAGATAATTTACAAGCAGTTGGTCCTGCTTAGAAATGAGATTTTCTTCTTCCATTGTATAAAATTCATTTTTATGACCCCTAAACTAAACTTAAGGGTGACAGATAATTAAAAAAAATTATTTAAAAGACAACTACCTTGTTATCTATAACATACTTAATATTTTATCAGGTAACCCTTAAGACGTGACCTTAATTTTTGCAATGCACGTGCCATCTGGGTTTTCACTGTATTTACTGAAATTCCAAGTTTTTCGGCTATCTTCAGGTAGGTAAGGTTATCGAATCTGTTCAGCAAAAAAATCTTTTTACACTGATCGGGAAGTGATTCAATGGCATCTGAGATCTCTTTTTCAAGTTCATGCGAAATTAATAAGGCTTCAGGATAATCATCGGATACCGGTTCCAACAATTCCCTGTCAGTAAACAGGTACTGACTTCTTTCAACATATTTTTGTTTTACTTTCTCATGCCTGATATACTTTAGACACCTGTTATGGATACTTCTCACGAGGTAACCTGCCAGATTTGATTCAATGGTAATGTCTGTGCTATTTTCCCAAAAATCGCAGAAGAAATTTTCGACTATTTCCCGGGCAATATACTTTTCCCTCACATAATGCTCAGCATAGAGGCAAAGCTTTGCAAAGTGTTTTGTAAAAACAGCTTCGAAAGCATCTTCATCCCCCGCATTTAACCTATTAATCAGCTCTCCTTCATCCATATACAGCACCAGATCATGTCAAGCATATAACTAATTCAAAGGCATTAAAGATAAATGAATATTTTTAATATTCTTCAGCCCGCTCAGGGATTGAAGAGTGTTCACACACGTACCACGGATGTTACCGTGGATATTGGAATTATCGCCCCTCCGGGGCAGGGAAGGTTCTCCGGCATTAGTTTCAATACACTATGAAATGACTGCTGGGTCCAGTAGAGTTATTTTGGATATCTTACTCAAAAATTGTTATTTCAACGGGGCTGTATTCTTACCTGATGTAATTCCTGAAGGCAATTCAAGTATATTTATATTTCGGAAGTGAATTTCGGCTCCTTCTGATTCAAGACATAAATAACCTTTCTTCTGTGTTGACTGGCTTATACCATTAACAAATCTACCATTTACCGAGAGTTTAATTGTACCGTCAACACAGACAACATCATAGGTGTTCCATTCTCCCTTTCCCCTGCACCGGTTTTCAATTGACATACTTCTGGTCCCCCTTGGATTGTCTGGTATTGTTTTCACTCCCCCAACGCCAAAAAGCTCACCATGGACATAAGCGACAGGAGGTGTAATTCCGTCCCGAATATTAAGCTTGACCCAATCGAGTTCCAGCATCTGCACCTCGACACCGTCGGGCAAACGAGTATCTTCAGGAGGGTCTGCATTACTCCACACGAATACTCCTGAATTACCTCCGGCCTCCATGTGTTTCCATTCGATATGGAGAATAAAATTCTCATATTGCTTTTCTGACCGCATCACACCTATGGGATGACCTGAACAAACAAGGATGTCTTTCTGTAAAGTCCATGTTTCCGGTTCAGTGTTAACATTTACCCACAAAATTTCTTTATCCTTCTCTTTTGATTTTGAAAAGACATTTTGAGAGCTTACTGATTGGCCGAATTTTATCAAAGGCTTCTGGGCATATGATATCAGACTTATGCCCGTTAAGACTGGTATGCAGACAACTGAGAATATTATTTTCTGAAGGTTTTTCATAAAAGAGGTTTTTAAACAAATATGATAATGGTTGAATTAAGTTAATTTTTCAGATTTTATCAAGGTTTTTATCTAATTAGTTTAGTAAATTAGTTGATTAAATCAATTTAATCCAAAGGAAATGAGCAAATCTGCTAAAAGATGGCTGTTATGGGGAAGTATAATCATATTGTTGCTTTCAGCAGGGGCATTAACTTATTCCTTTTTTATTCCATTTACCGATACTGTTGATTTTATTCAGGTAAGTCTTGTTTGTATAATTATTTTATCAATCCTCAACCTTGTCTTCCTTCTGGCAAACAGGTACTCTGCAAGAAATGGATTCAGGAAAGCTATCCGATTATTATCCTTGTTCCTTCCTGTACTAATAATTATAGTCTTCATTTTCGAAGCCAGTTGGTTTCCATTGGTACCTGACTTATTATATGGTACATGTTTATCATTAATATTTATCCTTTTGGTAATAACAAGCATGTATCTGTTCATAATTGATGATACGAAAGCAGTTATTGGGATAGCATTAATTCTTATATACATAATAGTGACTCTGATATTAAAGCGTATCAATATTGGTGATATGGAAAGTCACATGGTTTTCAGTTTTCTCATGATCGGCTGTGGGATGTATTTATTTGGACTGAAGGCTTTATTTTCAGTAGAAAAAAATCCTTTTCTTAAAATTGTTTCTTTTATTACCTGTTTATTTATCTTGTTTGGTAGTTTATTGATGTTCTATTTCTCTATGACCGGTTCAGGTACTTTGCTGATAATATATAGCGTCTTCATGTTTCTTATTACCATAATTGTCCTATTATCATTACCTGTGGCTGGATATGTTCGATGGAGCTTACTCCATAAAAACATTCTGAAAAAGATATTGATTCCGTGGATTTTCTTTCTGATGCTCATTTCAATAAGATTTGCATTTCCGGATCTTAACAGCCTGTTTTTCCGGGAAGAACGCCAAAAAATCCAGGAATTCAGGATGCATGATTATCCTGTAATTAATAAAAACGGACTTGAACCTGAATAATCTATAAAAGTAACCACATCTCCTTTACTGTTTCAGGATCTCCAAATAACCTCTTTTCAAAAACCAGAGAGTGTATTTCCTCCAGGCTTACAGGTAATTTATACAGGTTGTTTTCATTTACATAATACAGGTATTTGCCATCAGCTGAAAAACCCGGAAACGAGCCAATCAGGCGGAGCATCTGATAACCATTGACTGCTGCTAAAACTATGCGGTTATTTTGTTCCGGAACTGCAGCAAACAGCAGACGATCCGGTGAGATATCCCAGAATCTGATGTATTGTTGGTGCCAGTCAGGAAATTCGTGTTTTGCTTTTGTCATATAAAAATCATACGAGGAATGATTATTATAGCTATAGCCAAAATAAACCACCTCCGTTCGAAATACTCCATCAGGTTTATCACATCCCTCTATGTCATAACTGTAATTTGATGAAATAATAGCCTTGTCATTAGATACGAACCTTGCATCGCAGATACTTTTATTATGCGAATCAAGATTCAGACTTGTATCAGCCCATATAAAACTTACCCTTGCTTCTCCAGATGATCTCTGTGCCGTAAAGAGGACTGCCGGGCCTTTAGGGATATTGGTAGAGTAAGATAAAATCCTGTCAAGCCATGTACCATTCAGGTTACTGATCCCAAGCATGCTGTCTGCAGAGGCAGTCAGGATATATTTGCCTGTCTTATCGAATTCACATGACCAGACTGTATCTATGTGACCCGTGATTGTATCGTAGGGACTGAACTTTTTGAGTTTATGATTAAAATTCCAGATAAGTGCATTCTTATCAGATGAAGCCGTTACAATAAAGTGTCCGTCAGGAGAAATATCCAGCGAATTTACACTGCCCGAATGCCCTTCAAGCTTAAATATTTTATTACCTGTGGAATCATATATTTCAGCATTGTTATCCCTTACCGCAGCCAAGAAGTATTTACCATCAGGGAAAAAACGGATTAACCTGTTGTTCATCAGATGATTTGCCGTTGTTTGAAAATCAAATATCTTTTCCCCTTCACTGTTAAATACTCCTCCTGTGCTATTCGAATATACAACTCCAAAATATTTTGCATTAGCAGACATTTCAATTACTATTATCGGATCCGGGACATTGAAAATCCTGATCTGTGAATCTTTTAAATTCATAAGAAAAATTTCCTTCCCGGCAGTCCATCCATAAAGGTGAGTTCCTGATCTGTTCATCCTAAGTGAACAGATGGAATCTTTTACCGGAATTGAAACAGGAAATAAATCTTCAGGTATGGATGAATCTCCGGCAGTAATCTTCTCATTAACGAGAGAAAAGAAGTTCCTCAGTATAATTCCCTGTATAACAGGTGACAGAGTATCTTTTTCCCTAACCCTGAAAGCTGTATTTATGCTGGTCAAAGGATCAACTTTCTCCTGCAGAAGTGCAAATACCGTATTTTCCCGTATCTGCTGGGTGCTTTTCTGCTTGAAGTAATATCTTACACCCAATCCGATAAAGCCAATGAAGACAATAGCAACAATTCTTGTTAGACGTTTTAAAGCACGTTGTTGTGATTGAATTCTCTCCTTGCTCTCTTTTATAAAACTATCAAGCACAGGAGACAAAAAGAGACTTTTTTCATACGGGGCAAGATATTCAAGATCATCATTGTTAAGCCAGGTTTTCCTCGTAGTAAAAGCCTGATATGCATTCTCGACAAACTGTCCTACTTCAAGCAGCTCTTTTTCAGAAAGCGTGAATTTTTCGTATATCTTAGCTGCCAGGGCATCATGTCTTAGCTCAAAATGTCCGGCTTCATCTCTTTCTCTGAGTATACGGAGATTGACGAATTTCTCAAGGTATTGTATCAGATGTGTTTCAGCTGTTTCTGTACCAAATGCCATTACAGCTTCTTTTATCTCTGGTTCAGTCATCTGCTTTTTAGTGCCCTGAATAGAGACAAATGATTTCAGGATCGCCATTCCCGTTTCAGGATCATCCATCTCCCTTATCTGTTCATCCAGGAATTGTCCCAGAAGGTCAGATACACTGCCGGCTTTGGTCAGGAATTCATTAGTGAATTTAATGTTACTGGTTCCTGGGTCCTCGTTCCTGGGTCCTCGGTGCTCGGTAACCGCTAACCGGAAGATCCTGTCGAGGTAGATTTGAAGGTAGGTAAGCTCTATCTCATTGCCTGATGGAACAAGTTTATCTATCAAATCCTCGGAAAATCCGGATTCTGTTTCAATACCAAATACCTTGCACGGACCGTCAACAGCACTTATAGCGTTAGCCCTCTTCATCTTCTCCACCCTGAAACGGTTGGTGAAGATATCGGGTAGCTCGGATTCAAACTCCGTCATCCCTGCAAGAAACTCTTCCCTGATGATGAAGATGATCCTGCACTGTATTTCCGATTCTGTTATTTCTTTAACAATACGTATAAATTCTGACTTTTCTTCATCGTTCCCAAAGATGAAAAGCTCTTCAAACTGATCAAATAGAAGGTAAACAGGCTTGAAATGGTCGAGGTAGATTGATTGCAGTTTCTCGCTTATACTCTGATTTTTCTTCAGTGGAGTTAGAGCCTGTTTGTTGAATGCATCAATAAGACTTTCATTAATGTTGTTGCCCCTACGTACATTAATCGGCAGCCAGTCACTTTCATCAAATCGCGACGCCAGTCCGCAATTTACAAGCGATGATTTCCCAGTCCCGGAAATCCCGTATACCAGAAGCATCTTGCTCTCAAAGACTCTCCTGTAAAGCTCGGTTATCTCCCGGTCGCGGCCGAAGAAGACTGCACGGTCTTCGCGGGTATAGCTGTCGAGAAACTTGAACGGGGATTTCATATTGTTACAACTTTGAATTTAAAACTTTGAACCTGAAACATCCCATTGAATACCCTCCGTCAAACTTCAACTCCTCCTACCACCATCATCAGTGCCTTATACTCCTCAACCAGAATGTTATAATTGCTGAGTGATCTCAGATCACACTTTTCAGTTACCTCGGTCCCAAGATACATCAGATGTCCGCTCCTGTATTTTGTATACATGAATATGTCCTTTCTGATGTCAAATTTTTCCTTTGCATCAATTACCTCAGAGTTAGTATCTATTACAAGAGGGGAGAGATTCAGGTAATCGTCAAATGACTTGATTGATTTCATCAGAAGAACAGACTGGCTATCGGAGAATTTCGTTTCGTCAATCTCTTCTCCCTTGAAATCGGAATCTGCACTGTTCAAAAGATCAACAATATGGTGGAACTTTGCTTCATGTATCCTGGGCTTAATAACTTTAATGTCCCTGACTGATACAAGCCTGTATTTTGCAAAAAATGCAATGCGCTGGAGTATCATTGTCAGTTTTTCCTCATATTCCACACATCTCTTTTCGATCTCTGCATCATCGAGATTTATCTGGTAATGGCCGATCTCATTCCTTTCAGGCACCCAGAAATCAAGCGCTGCAAAATATTTCTTATCGAACTGTTCATTCATTTCCGGAAGAAACCATTCACCTTTTTGTTCAGAATATGCAGTAGCCAGCGTTCTTATCAGCCAACAGAATGTTCCCATTGTAAGAACTGCAAACCTGTCGGTAAATTCCTTTTTGATATTTTCAGCAAGAGTTATCTTGTTCCTGGTAATGTCGTACCATACCTGGCACACCATGACAAAGCTGATAAACTGGATAGTTCTTTCAATGGTCTTGAATATCTGGTCGAGTCTCTGCCTTCCCAGTTGTCGCATTGAACCGGAAAAAAGCCTTCTTAACTCTACTCCCACCGGCCATGGGAAATTCTTGACAATCTGGTCTGCAATAAGACGGTAATCTGCTTCTTCTCCAAGATCTTTATCAGGCAGGAACTTCGCCAGAGAAGGTCGATTCCTTACCATTTCATCAAATACCTTGAATACAAGTTCTTCATTTGCTGCAGCCATAGTCAGGAGAATTTAAATCATAAAACAAGCATTTATGATCAGGTATTCCGGTAAAGTTATGAGATATCCAGGGGAATAACAATATTAAAGGCCGGGAAAATTGAATAAACAGAAAGTTCCTGGATGCTCGTTCCAGGTTGCAGGTTTTACTGGATTGAATCAACATGCAACATGCAACTACTTACTGATCATCTTATTGAACAACTCCAGCTGCTCTTTCATCGCCTCTACCCGATCCGCAGGTTCAGTACGTGCTTCAAGAAGAATCCAACCGTTATAGCCAGTTGTTGTCAGCAGGTTAAAAAGCTGCTGATAAGGATAATCACCATCATTCAGCTCTCTTATATGAAGTGTGTCGCCAAACCATTTTCTTACCATATTGAAGTTACCCTCAAGTCCCGGAGGTAACAGATCCTGGTCGTTGCAGTTCCAGCAAATCTTTACATTGTCCTCAGTCACCTGGTCGAATATTGCCTTCATGTTTGGGAGCTCCTGGGTTATCTCCCCATGTACCTCCACTCTTACAAGCTGGCCGTAATCCCCGGCAAATTTTCCCACCTCATTCAGGGAGGCTGCTATCTGTGCAATTGTTTTTTCGCGGGGTACTTCCGGAGGCATATAGTTGGGTTTGACCTTTAAGCCGGTAGCACCAATATCCTTACACAGTTTAACATACTCTTTTGCCTGGTCAATATTATATCGCAATTGTTCCTGATCGGGACTGTGAAACTCAAAATTTGAGCCATAGCCTATACAGACCACTGAACTGTCAGCAAATCTCTTCTTGACCTCTGCACGTTGGTCTGCATTAAGAGTAATTTCAACCTTATGTGCATGTTCTGTTCTCAGCTCAACACCCAGGTAACCTGCTTTCTCACAATTGGATATAAGTGTTGGAAGATCCCAGTCCCTGCCCCACTGGTAGGTAACCAGTCCGAATTTCATGGTAGCAGGAACATTTTTTATCAGCCCTGGAATATCCTTTAAGAATGCCAGAGCCATTCCGGCTCCAAGGCTGGTGTGAATAAATTGACGGCGGGATAGATTGTGTTTCATGGTCTATGGTTTATTCTTTCTTCTATCTATTTTCACCTTGCACCCTTAATCTACCCCCGGCGCTTCGCGCCATCCCCTAAAGGGGGTATCAAACCCAATCTTCACTATGTTATGAATTATTTCTGGGTTTTAGCCCCCCTTCAGGGGGGTTTGGGGGTCTTTCAGGGGATGGGGGGTTATACCACCTCCGGTACCACATAGGGTTTCCGGTACTCCCTTGTCAGCATCGTATCAGCCTCGGCATCATTCACGAATTTTTCCTTTGCTCCTTCGAATGTAAGCTCTCTGCCAAGTCTGTATGATACATTTGCGAGTAGCGGCAGTGCAGATGACATATAACCTTCGAGAATGTC